>JAFSGO010000122.1 GCA_017440765.1 Clostridia bacterium | reverse complement strand
TGCCCCGAGCAGCTTGGCGCGTTCCATCAGCGGAATACCGCGCTCGGTTGCAGCCACCAATTCGGGATTATCTGCCGACACGGCGGCGGTGTAGACCACGAGATCGGTGTTGCCGATATTCTCTGCTTTTTGCGGCATAAAAACGGGGATTCCTAACCGACGCATACGCGCCAGATTATCCGATTCGTTGACGTCAGAGCCGGTAATCGCATAGCCGAGTGAATGTAAGATCTCGGCGAGCGGGCTCATACCCGAGCCGCCGATGCCGACAAAATGTACGCGCTTGACACCGGGCAAAACTGTTTGATTCATAGGATCCCTCCTCGATACTCTTATTATATTGGTTTTTGACGGAAAAATAAATACCTTTTTTGTAATTTTTAACACGAAATAAAGATTGAATTACCATGTGAAATTTGTTATAATATACCCATCTATACATCAGCGAGGGAAAAGCATGTCTGACATTCGTGTGATCTCGCCGGAAGAACTCCAAAAACAGCAGGTGTTTATCCGGCAAATACGGCAGTTTTACGAGCAGCGGTGTGCCGAAAGTGCGCCGCTTGCCTACGTGCGCACTTACGGTTGTCAACAGAATGTGGCGGATTCCGAGCGGATGAAAGGATTGCTCGCGCAGATGGGCTTCGGGTTTACCGAAACACCCGAGCAGGCGGATTTTATTCTGTTTAACACCTGCGCGGTCAGAGAGCACGCGCAAGATCGCGTGTTCGGAAACGTCGGGGCGCTCAAGGCGCTCAAACGGCGCAAGCCGCACTTGCTGATCGCCTTATGCGGTTGTATGGTACAGCAGGAGCACGTTGCCGAAAAGATCTATAAAAGTTATCCGTTCGTGGGGTTGGTATTCGGTACGCACGTGCAACACCGTCTCCCGGAACTCATGGCGGGCGTGCTGCTCGGCAAACGGCGAAAAGTCGAAATCCCGTCTTGTGACGGTGTGATTGCCGAGGGGATTCCGACGGTGCGTGACGGTGGTTTTAAAGCGTTTGTGTCCATTATGTACGGTTGCAACAATTTCTGCACCTACTGCATTGTGCCGTACGTGCGCGGCCGTGAACGCAGCCGCGATCCCGAAATGATCTTGGCGGAGGTTCGCGAACTTGCCGAGCAAGGGTATAAAGAGATCACACTGCTCGGGCAGAACGTGAATTCGTACGGCAAGGGCGAGGCACACGGTGTAACCTTCCCCGAATTGCTCAGGCGCGTGAACGACATACCGGGAGATTTCGTTATTCGTTTTATGACCTCGCATCCCAAGGATGCAACCAAGGAATTGTTTGACACCATCGCCCGGTGCGAAAAGGTGTCGAGGCATTTCCACTTGCCGTTTCAGTCGGGAAGCAATCGCATCTTAAAGGAAATGAACCGACGGTATACGAGAGAACAGTACTTGGATCTTATCGCGTATGCAAGGCGGGTAGTGCCCGGCATTACGTTCACCAGCGACGTGATCGTGGGGTTCCCCGGTGAACAGCGCGAGGATTTTGAACAGACCTTATCACTCATTCGAGAAGTGGGGTTTGCTTCACTGTTTACTTTCATTTTCTCGCCGCGCGAGGGAACACCCGCGGCAAAAATGGAGGATCCCATTCCCGCCGAGACAAAATCGGCGTGGTTCTCCGAAATGACGGCGTTGCAGGAGGAAATTTCCTCCGAACGCTTGAGTGCCGTGGTGGGTACGACGCAACGCGCGTTGTTAGAAGCACAAGCCGGCGGCTTTTTGGA
The DNA here is from genome assembly GCA_017440765.1 of Clostridia bacterium. Lineage (GTDB taxonomy): Bacteria > Bacillota > Clostridia > Oscillospirales > Acutalibacteraceae > RGIG3009. The sequence continues at coordinate 3,311 of JAFSGO010000122.1, read as the reverse complement.
AGCGCGGCTTGCGGATAACAGTATCGTACGCGTGCAGGGCGATCCTGCGCGTATCGGTGAGTTTGTACAGGTGCGTATCACCGGCGCACGCAGCTATATTTTAACCGGTGAGATCGAGAAGTAAGGAGCGTATTAACAATGGAACAGATTTTGGAAATGGCAAAAGAAATCGGACACGCAATTCAGCAGGATGAGCGGTTCGTAAAAGTGCAGATGGCGCAGGCAGCCGCGGATAACGATGCGGTGTTGCAGGAGCTCATCGGCGAGTTTAATTTGAAACGCATGGCGATCAACGGCGAGGCGGCAAAACCCGAAGCCGAGCAGGATGAAGCCAAAGTAAAACAGCTCAATATTGAATTGCGTGAGGTGTATGCCCGTGTGATGGCCAACGAGTCCATGGCGGCATACAACGAGGCAAAGACCGAATTGGATAAGATCTTAAACGGTGTCGGCGCCATCATCAACATGGCGGCGCAGGGACTTAATCCCGATGATTACGACGAGCATCAGTGCAGCGGCAATTGTTCAAGCTGCGGCGGATGCCACTAAATGTGACAGGACTTAAGACCCTGTTACACTATTAAAATAACAGACGTGAAAAGGAGGTGAGCGGTATGCCGATAACCCCCATGATGCAACAATATTTTGAGATCAAGAAGAATTACCCGCAGTGTATTTTGTTTTACCGTTTGGGTGATTTTTACGAGATGTTTTATGACGACGCCAAGATCGCGTCGCAGGAGTTGGAGCTCGTACTGACCGGCCGCGATTGCGGGCAGGAGGAACGCGCTCCGATGTGCGGTGTGCCGTTCCACAGCTGCGAAGGGTATATCGCCAAACTGGTCAACCGCGGTTACAAGGTTGCGATCTGTGAACAGACCGAGGATCCCGCTACGGCGAAAGGAATCGTTCGACGCGACGTGGTGCGCATCATCACACCTGGTACGGTTATTGAAGGCAGTATGCTGGAGGAAGGCCGTAATAACTATCTGTGTGTGGTGCACGCAGAGGACGGATTTGCCAAAGTCGGTTTGTGCTTCGTGGATACCTCCACGGGTGAAATGCACGTAACTGAATTGAGCGGACAAGACGTTGTCCCGCGTATGCAAAACGAACTCGGGCGGTTTGCGCCGCGTGAGGTGTTGCTGAGCGACGTTGCCATGGCGGATGTCGCTGTGACGGAATTTTTAACGAACCGTTTGAGTGTAACACCCGAGCAGGCGGAACCGGCTTGCTTTGATAAGCAGGCAGCCGTGTCGCGGGTACTTGAACATTTCCACAAAGCGTCTTTGGACCAATTGTCGTTGCAGGACAACGATTCGGCGGTGCTGGCACTCGGTTGTGCATTGCATTATCTGTACATGACGCAGATGACGGGTGTTGAGCGCATGACACAATTAGACGTCTATTCCGACGCGCAATTTATGCGGTTGGATCTGACCGCCAGACGCAATTTAGAACTGCTTGAAACCATGCGTAATAAGGAAAAACGCGGCTCGTTGCTCGGCGTGTTGGATAAGACCCGCACCGCGATGGGCAAACGGCTCATTCGAAACTGGATCGAGCAGCCGCTGTTGCATCCCGCGCAGATCACCCGCCGCCAAAACGCGGTGGCGGAGATCGTGCACGACGCGGTACTTCGTGAGGATTTGCGGGAACTGCTTGGCGAGATCTACGATTTAGAGCGCATTATGACGCGCGTGGTGTACGGCAGCGCGAACGCGAAAGAAGTCGCGTCCCTCGGTCAGACCATCGAGCGGCTCGCTCCCATCAAATCGCGGCTTGTCGGCGCGCAGTGTGCGTTGCTCAAAGATATTCAAGAAACCATTGATCCTTTGCCGGATCTACTTAGCTTGATCACCGAAGCGATTGCGGAAAATCCGCCGTTTTCGGTGCGCGAGGGCGCTATGATCCGCGAGGGGTACAGCGCGGAGCTCGACGAGTTGCGTCTGATCATGGACGACAGCAAGAGTGTGCTCGCGCGCATTGAGGCGGAAGAAAAAGAGAAAACCGGTATCCGCACCTTGAAGATTGGCTATAACCGTGTGTTTGGTTATTACATAGAAGTCTCGCGCAGCTTTGCGGGCGAAGTGCCGGAACACTATATTCGCAAGCAGACGCTTGCCAATGCCGAACGCTATATTACAGAAGAACTCAAAGAGTTGGAAGCCCGCGTATTGGGGGCGAAAGACCGTGCGGTAGCTTTGGAATATCAGTTGTTCTGTGAAGTTCGTACGGCAATCGCCAACGAACTTGCGCGTATTCAGTCGACGGCGGAAGCAATTGCCAAATTGGACGTATTGTCCTCCTTCGCACAGGTGGCGGCGTATCACAACTATGTCTGCCCGATCGTGGATCTCAGTGGGATCATTGATATCAAAAACGGCCGTCATCCGGTGGTGGAATCTTTGCAATCCGCCCCGTTTGTGCCGAACGACGTACTCCTCGATAATCACGACAATCGTGTGGCGATCATCACCGGTCCGAACATGGCGGGTAAATCCACCTATATGCGGCAAACAGCTTTGATCGTGCTGATGGCGCAGATCGGCAGCTTCGTGCCGGCAGACAGTGCGACCATCGGTATCGTGGACAGCATCTTCACCCGCGTGGGTGCCTCGGATGATTTAGCGTCGGGACAATCCACCTTTATGGTGGAGATGAGCGAGGTGGCCTCGATCTTACAGAATGCGACGGCAAACAGCTTGATCGTTTTTGACGAGATCGGGCGCGGCACCTCCACCTTTGACGGTATGAGCATTGCGCGTGCGGTGCTTGAGCACGTTGCCGATTCGCGCAAGATCGGTGCCAAGACGTTGTTTGCCACCCATTATCACGAGTTGACGGTGATGGAGGACGAACTGGACGGTGTGAAGAACTATAACGTCGCGGTTAAAAAGCACGGTGACGATATCACGTTCTTGCGCCGCATCGTACGCGGACCGACCGACGACAGCTACGGTATTGAGGTTGCCAAACTTGCCGGTGTGCCGGATTCGGTTGTGTTGCGGGCAAAGGCGATCTTAAAAGACCTCGATAACGGCACTCAGCCGACGGTGATCAGCCGCGGCAAAGCCGCTGAGGAGAACGGACAGTTGTCGTTGCTGGGAACGGCGGATAACGAGCTGATCCGCCGCTTAAAGGGGTTGGACGTCAACGTCTTAACACCCATTGAGGCAATGCAGACCTTATATGAATTGCATAAAGAAGCGCAAAGCTATTAATGAAAGGGGGCACGGATGATGGCGAAAATTCAAGTATTAGATAAGCATACCGCGGAGCTCATCGCCGCAGGTGAGGTGGTCGAGCGA
>JAFSGO010000014.1 GCA_017440765.1 Clostridia bacterium | reverse complement strand
TGATATCAGCGGTGCAAAAAACGCCGTTGTAGCCATTTTACCGGCCACCGTTTTGGCAAACGGTGTATGCCGTATTGAGAATATTCCGAACATTGCTGACGTTGCGACGGCATTGGAGATTTTGGCTTCCCTTGGTGCCACTGTGCGTCGGATCGATCGGCACACGGTTGAGATCGACTCGCGTACGATCGTTACCCAGACCGTGCCGCATGATTTGGCTAAGAAAATGCGCGCTTCGTATTATTTCATCGGCGCCTTGCTCGGCCGTTTTGGCAAGGCCAGTGTACCGATGCCGGGTGGTTGCTATTTTGGCGTTCGTCCGATAGATCAGCATTTGAAAGGGTTTTCTTGCTTGGGTGCCAAGGTTATGCCGATGAAAAACGGTATGATCGATGCACAGGCCGATCGGCTGCAGGGCAGTTCCGTGTATTTGGATATGGTGTCTGTCGGTGCTACCGTTAACATTATGCTTGCGGCTGTTTGTGCAGAGGGGACTACAGTGATTGAAAACGCTGCAAAAGAGCCGCATATCGTTGACCTGGCAAACTTCTTAAACTCCATGGGTGCCGATATTCGCGGTGCCGGTACCGATGTCATTAAAATTTACGGCGTTGAGCGCCTATACGGAACGACGTATTCGATTATTCCGGATCAGATTGAGGCCGGCACGTATATGGCGGCAGCTGTAGCAACCGGTGGCGACGTGACGGTTTGTAATGTGATTCCGAAACACCTGGAATCCATTACCGCAAAGCTTCAGGAGATGGGCGCGGAAATCGAAGAGTTTGATGAAGAAATCCATGTTTCGGCTTGCGGTAGACTCAAGCATTGTAACATTAAAACCATGCCTCATCCCGGCTTTCCGACCGATATGCAACCTCAGATTGCGGTGCTGTTGTCGCTTGCAGAGGGGACAAGCATTATCAATGAGGGTGTTTGGGAAAATCGCTTCCGTTACGTCGATGAACTGCGCCGTATGGGTGCCGATATTCAGGTTGACGGCAAGCTTGCCGTTGTGCAGGGAATCCCGCAGTTAACGGCTGCTCCTGTAAAGGCGATGGACTTGCGTGCAGGTGCTGCGATGGTGATTGCGGCGTTGGCTGCAAAAGGTGTCACCGAGATTGAAGAGATTCAATATATTGAACGCGGCTATGAAGATATTGTCGAAAAGTTGCAGAGACTTGGCGCGGAGATTGAACGAGTGACCGAGGATGACCCCGGTTTACAACAAGCATTATAAAAAGATGAGCGCACCGCTCGTAGGCGGTGCGCTTTTTTTGAAGAAGGGAGTGAGAATGTGGCAAGGTTTTGTCCTTTGTTTAGCGGCAGCAGCGGCAACTGTTTGTATATCGGCACCTCGACTGCCGGTATTTTGATTGATGCAGGTGTCAGTGCGCGTCGAATCGAACAAGCGCTGATTGCCCGCGAAATTGATCCTAAAACCATTCGTGCTGTATTCGTCACACACGAGCATACTGATCATATTGCCGGCTTACGCGTGCTTCAAAAGCGTTTTCACATTCCGATCTACGCCTCTATTGGTACTTGCGAAGGTATAATGGAGGCCGGCGCTTACGATAGTGATTGCCTTGCCATAACGGATACGATTCAGTTGGATGAGTTTTCCGTTACATCTTTCAGGACGTCTCACGACAGCCGCGAAAGTACCGGTTTTCGCGTTAATTTGCGCGACGGCCGAAGTGTTGGGATCGCTACGGACCTTGGCGTGATGACGGCTGCCGTGCGTGAACAACTACGCGGTTGCGATCTGATACATATTGAATCCAATCATGACGTTCGGATGTTGGAAAACGGACCTTATCCGTATATCCTTAAACGGCGCATCCTATCCACGACCGGTCATTTATCAAATGAGGCGTGTGCTACCGAATTACCGGAACTTATTCGCCAAGGTACAACGCGCGTTTTTTTGGGGCATTTAAGCCGCGAAAACAACATGCCGACATTGGCGGAGGCAACCGCAGAATCGGCTCTGAAAACGTGCGGAATGACCCGTAATGTTGATTATATCCTGCAGGTTGCACCACCCGAAAACGATCGACCGTATATTCTTTTTTAAGGAGAATCGCGCTATGTTGACTGTAACGATTGCGTGTGTGGGAAAATTAAAAGAAGCTTATTGGCGAGATGCCTGTGCCGAATATGCTAAACGGTTATCGGCGTTTTGCCGATTGGAGATCGTAGAAGTGGCAGAAGAACGCGTTCCTGATAATCCTTCTGCAGCACAAATTACTGCAGCGTTGGAGGAAGAGGGACACCGACTCTTGTCTCGTATTCCTGCGGGTGTTCCGATGATTGCGTTGTGCATCGAGGGGAAAGGGTATACTTCCGAAGGGTTGTCCAAACAACTCTCCCAATGGACCGTGGATGGTATCAGCCACGTGGCGTTTGTCATCGGCGGTTCCTTTGGATTGTCGCCGCTTGTAAAAGAAACCTCGCGCGTGCGGTTGTCGATGTCCGGTATGACCTTCCCGCATCAAATGGCACGTGTCATGCTGCTCGAGCAGATCTATCGTGCCATGCAGATCGCGGTTGGCGGCAAGTATCACAAATAAGCTAAAACGAGAGCTCCCTTTCATAAAAGGGAGCTCTGTCTATGTTATGGATCATTTTTTATATTCCAAAAATTATTTGGAAATTATTTTAAAACTTTACAAAATATACTTGCAAACTTTTTGGATTTGTGCTATTCTTGGATTAGTACAAATTAGCATTAGTGCAAATTTATTAAAACCGATCGTTTCAGGAGGTGGTCTTGTGGCGCGAAAGCGAGTGAACACAACGAAATGTGAGATCATTCAACATGCCACAAAGCTGTTTTTAGAAGTTGGATATTCCGCAACGCCGCCAAAACGCATTTGTGATGAGTTGGATATCAGTACCGGCAACCTTACCTATTATTTTCCGACAAAGGAACACCTTCTGACGGTTTTAGTCGAGATGCTGTGTAATTTCCAACGGAAGCTGCTGCAGGATGCCGTTGAGGAAGGGCAGACGTCCTTACTGGCAGTTTGCTTAGAACTTGTCACAATGACGGCTGCAAGCGAAGAAAACGAGAGCGCAAAGGATCTGTTTCTTTCTTCCTATTCCAGTCCCATGTGCCTGGAGATCATTCGAAAGAACGACAACGAACGGGCCAAAATGGTGTATGGAGAGTTTTGTTCGGATTGGGACGAAGAACAATTTGCGGAAGCTGAAACGCTGGTGTCCGGCATTGAATACGCGACTTTGATGACAACCGACGTTTCTGCTCCTCTGGAAATGAGAATCACGGGCGCACTGAATAATATTATGCGTATTTATAACGTTCCGGAAGAACTTCGCAAGACAATGATACAAAAGGTCCTAAAAATGGATTACCGCACTTTAGGTAAAACGGTTTTGGAAAATTTCAAAGATTTTGTCTATCAAACCAATGAGTTGAGTTTCCAAACGCTTCAAAGTGATGTCGAGCAGTTTAAGGAGGTAACCGTATGAAAATGAAACTGAAACTTTCAAAACGCCTTGTTAGTATTGTGCTTTGCGTGGCACTTCTACTGACGTGCATGCCGTTTACGGTCTTCGCAGCTGACGAATCGGCTGAGTATTATAACCGTATCGTTGATTCCAACACGATGAATAACTGGCAGAAGTATTTTGATCTGAATAATTTGGACACTTCAAATGCCGGCGGTGTTTGGACCGACAAATCCGTGTTTACGGATGCGTCTGCTTTCCCGAACAGCGTGCAGATGTTGAATGAGGATCAGAATTTCCTTACCGCTCTTTCTGCTTTGGCAGCGAATAAAGAGGTGGTAGGGTATTCAACCATCCCTACCGACACGGTATTGGTGCTTGATCTTTCGGGCTCGATGAGAGGTTCCGAAAGTGCATTGATCAATGCCACAAACAGCGCGATCGCAGAGCTCCTTGCGGTGAATGAAAACAATCGCGTCGGCGTGGTGCTGTATTCGGCGGCTGGTTCTACCGGCACCTCCACCTATGCGGAAAGTGTCACGCGTATCTTACCCATCGACCGCTATACCACCGGAAATGACAACGTTTATCTGCGCCTTAGCAATAACAACACCGTTTCGGTGGATAACGACGTTAAAGGCACTGTGGCGAATGCCGATCTGGATAACAGAAAGAGTTTCGGCGGCGGCACCTATATTCAGGCCGGTCTTTGGAAAGCCAAGGAAATGTTTGAAGAAATGGATACGGTCATTGGCGACAATAACTGGCAGTCGGGTGATAACCGTATGCCTATCCTTGTTTTGATGTCGGATGGTGCGCCTTCAACCGGTACCAGCTATTATGCCGACGTCGAAAATTCTCAGTATATTACCAGCAACGGTTGGTGGCAAGAGACTGTTTACGAATCCAATGTCGGTAACGGCAATGAAGATAACCTCACTGCCGGCAACGCATTTCTCACTCAGCTTACCGCTTCGTATGTTATGAATCAGATCGAGGCGCACTATCAGAAAAATGACCCTCATGTCCGCGGTCTTTTCTACACGCTTGGCTTTAATATCGGAAACAACAATGTGGCACAAAGCGTTATGAATCCCGATAATTCCACCTTTACCGACGCGCTTTGGAACACCTACAACAATTTGACCACCGGTAATATGTCGATACGAGTAAAAAATCGTAGCGGCGGAACATCGGACGTCACCATTTCCAAGAACTCGTATGCGACAAGCAAGTCTTATGTTGATGAGTATTTCTCCGCTTCCGGAAACGGGTTGAGTACCGCTTTTGGCTCGATCGTTGAGGAGATCATTCTTCAGTCCCGTTATTACCCGACCCATTTAGAAGGTGGAAGCCCCGACTTTTCGGGTTATGTGGAATTCACGGATGTGCTTGGCGCGTATATGGAAGTTAAGCATATTAACGGTATTTTGCTCGGCGACACCCTTTATGACGGCCATATGATGGCCTCCAAGCTCGCCGATATGACAAGCGACGGCCTCGGCACTGTTGAAGATCCCACCGAACTGGGCGATGAATTTATCCGCGCCGTCAAGACCCGTCTCGGTATTGCTCAAACCACAGATGCCCAAATTTTGGTTGCCAATGCGTTCAATGCGGGACAATTGAAATATAACTCGCCTACCGATTGGTCCAACTATATCGGTTGGTACGCCAAAGCTGACGGCACGTATGTTGGGTTCTGGGATGAAAATTCGACGGCGGTTGTACCCGCCGATGCGGTTTACAAAATAAAATCGTACGGTTTCCTGGGAGAAACCACCGGGAGTATCAAAAATTCCGACATGATGTATATGTCGGTTCAGGTGCGCACCAACATTTCTACCGGTGAACAGACGATGCTTTGGAAGATCCCGGCAGCTCTTGTTCCTATGGTGACATATCTTGTTTCACTTGATGGAACGAATGTTGATGAAGCTCGAAATGTAACCGTATCGGTCGAAAATGCGAATACGGTTTCTCCGATTCGCCTTGTTTTCGAGAGTGGCCTGCGTTCCGACCTGAATGAGCTTAACATTACCCGTATAACCGATCCCAAACATATTGCGGAGGATGGTATCACCAGACAGTTCTGGACCAACTTCTTTGATATTTCTGCCCCTGAGCACGACGATCATATTACCGCTCTTTCCGAGTTTACTCCGTCAAAGGAAAACGAGCGTTTCTACTACACCTTCGATTCGGCCGTTCATAAATTGGTAGGCGGTCAATATGTTCTGGTAGAAGAAAACGAGGGGGCGGGCGGCAAACTAAACGCAAACGGTGAATACTACCACCGCCGTTATGTCTTCAAAAAAGGTGAAACCAGCCCGGTGTTCCTTTATGAAAAAATGTCCGCGGCATCCGTTGCAGTCGCAACTTGGGATCCCACCTTTGAGACCCTTACCGGTGAAACCGGTGCGTATGTGGTGCCTGCCGGTACTCCGGCCCGTGAACTGAAGATGTATGATGAGCAGAAATCCACTAACGCAACCGAGTCTGCCAACATGGTCTTCCACCCGTATCTGACCGAGGAAAACGCGGTGTTCTATGTGGATATGAACCTCGGTAACAACGGTCGCTTAGAGGTCACGCCTGCGCAGGGTATCAAGCTTTCCAAGACCATTGACATTTACGAGACCGGTACCTCTACTGATTTCAGCTTCCGCATTACGGTTCACAATGCCAACGGCACTCCGTATACGGGCGCGCTGAACAGCTGGATCACCGAACTGGATACGGTTCCGCTGGACGATCCTGCCGAAATCAATCTTTCGGCTACGGGAATCTACACGGTAGACCTTTCAAGCAATCAGACGTTATGGCTTACCGGTATTCCGACGGGGGCTACTTATACTATTGAAGAGATTACCACCACCGACGATTACAAGGTGAAATCAGTTCACGTGAATGGTGTATCTACCGGTACGGCTGCCGTAGGCACGATTGCTGCTCACTTTATCGACGACGTTGACTTCGTTAACACCGCGCTGGGAGAGGGTAACCTCGCTATCACCAAGCGGGTTGTGAATGAAAACGGAACGGTCGTTGACATTAACGACAATGTCACCTTTACCGCACAGGTTACCCTTGTTGACGCTTCTAATAATCCCGTATCCGGTCGCTTTGAGGCCAGTAACGCCGCAGGGTATGTCAACGTGCCTGCAAACGGTGAATTTACCGTAACGCTTGCTGAGGGTGAATCCTTTATTGTGCGGAACATTCCGGAGGGAACGAAATACACAGTCGTTGAAACGAACGTTCCCAACGGATTTTCGTTCAACGCTGACAGAAGTTCTATGGAAGGTGTTATAGATGCTTCCGAAAATAAGCAGGCGTTGATCGTCAACACCTACGATCCTACCGGTACTAACGGACATGCTGTTTCGATCGATGTTACCAAGGTTATTACCGGTAACCGTACCCAGTGGTTGAACGGTGAAAGCTATAGCTTTCAGGTCAAGCGTATCCCCGCAGGCAATACCGTTGCACAGTTTACCATCGATTCCAATGATCCTGATAAGAAATACACCCTAAATCTCTCAAATCAGAATTATTCTGAAGCAGGCACCTATCGTTACAGCATTATCGAAACGAGGGGTGCCGCCGGTGGCATCACCTATGATACCGCAGAACGCCGATTTGCTGTTGTGGTTGCCGACTCGGATATGAACGGTGATCTTGAGGTCACGGCTGTAAACAACGAGGCATATACCACTGTTACCAAAGCAGGAAACGCGTATACCGTGACCGCAAACTTTAACAATATTTACGCGCCCACAGGCACGGCAACCGCTGTCATTGATATCCAAAAGGCCTTTGCCAGCGGCAATCATGCCCTTAGCGGATATCAGTTTGCACTGTATGATGCAGATCCTTCTGTAAATACAGAGGTAACCGAAATCGTAAGATCAGGACTTACCGATGCTACGGGAAAAGCCACCATTACGCTTGCGTATGCAGCAAACCTCGCTACCATGGAGGGCGTAACGCACACCTATTATCTTGCCGAAATCAACGCCGGTCAGACCATTAATAATATTAAGTATTCGAATACGGTGTACAAAGTGGAGGTTACCGTAAAAGATAACGGTGACGGTACTGTTTCGGCAAATACCGTGATTTCCGGATTGGCTCAGAGCACGACAATTCCCACTTTCACGAATGAATATGTCCCGTCGCGATCTGATTTCGTTACCATTTCGGGTCAAAAAAGGATTTCCACCGGCAATCGCGTGCTCAATGCAAATGAATTCTCGTTTGTGTTGAACGCTGTTACGGCTAATGCGCCGATGCCTGCCAACTCTATCGTTAAGAATGCCGCAAATGGCTTCTTTGCTTTCGATGCTATTGAGTTCGGCGATACACACAAAGGAAACTCTTATGAATATACGATAACGGAAGTCAGTACTGACAAGATCGGCGGTTTTGATTACGATGAAACCGTATATACCGTTACCGTCAACGTTGTGGATAACGGGAATGGCACCATTACCGCAAACGCTACGATCAACAACGGTACGGCTGATGTTCAGGATATTGTCTTCAACAACGCGTATGATCCGAAAGATGCCGAAGTCGTTCTTTCGGCCGAAAAGATTCTTACCGGTAAGACCTTACAAGACGGTGAGTTCACCTTTGTTCTCACGCCTACCGGAAACACGACACTTCCGAGCGGATATGTCGATACCGTTACCAACGTAGGGCCCGTGATCACCTTCAATAAGCTCAGTTACGATAAGGCGGGTGTGTATACCTACACCGTGACTGAGCGTGCGACGAACGACACCCGTTACGATTTCGATACTTCGGTTTATGAGGTGATCGTTACCGTTACCGACAACTCCCGTGGTACGCTTACCGCAGATGTTGATATCGTGAAGAACGATATGCCCGCTACTGCTATCGTTTTCAAAAATGGCTTTGTCCCTACACCGATAGACTTTGACATCTACACCGAGTTCGGTGGGGAAAAGGTATTGAACGGTCGACCTCTGCAAAACGGTGAGTTTGAGTTTGTTCTGATAAATGCAGTCACCGGTGTTCAGATGGGTGAAGCTGTGAAGAACGACGCTAACGGCGCTTTCCGCTTCCCGATTGTGACGCTCCCCGACGAGGGTGTCTATCACTTCAAAATTTCCGAGGTGGCAGGGGATGAGAAGGGCATAACCTACGACACCGCTACCTATCACGTTCTCGTCCGAGTCGCTAAATCCGAAAACGGTGTTCTATCCATCACCGAACGGAGTCTTTACAAAGGAACCGTGACAAAAGAAGAAGTTGGCGGCGTTCTGACAGAGGTTGTGCATTACGACAATATCACAGGGAACGGTAAAATTGTTTTTAACAACTCGTATACGGCGGATCCCGCATACGTCACCTTGGAAGCAACTAAGGTCTTGACAGGCCGTGATCTTGTTGACGGCGAATTCAAATTTGATCTGCACAAGACTGCAGCCAATTTTGTGTATGATGCGAATACTCTTGTTCAAGACGATGTCGTTCTCTCCTTAAACGATGATGGCGCGGGTGTTGTCACCTTTATGCCGATGGCGTTCGAGGCGGCGGGCGTGTACTATTACGTTATTCTTGAAGATGAAACCGACGAAAAAGGTATCACCTCCGACGATACGGAGTACAAGGTTAAGATCACCGTAACCGATAATCACGACGGTAATCTGATTGCTGCTGTTACCGTGAACGGTGAGCCGATTGTGGGTTCTACCGTCGAAGCGATACAGTTCCACAACACCTATATGGTAGCAGCTACCGAGATCGTTATCAAAGGCAAAAAGACGCTAACGGGTCGCGATTTGGTCGCTGACGAGTTCTCGTTTGAACTGTATGACCAAGACGATACGAAACTTGAGACTGTCAAAAATGCGGCAGATGGTAGCTTCGCGTTCACCGCGATCCCGGTGGAAAAGGAAGGCACCTATGTCTACACTGTTTTGGAAACGCAGGGAAATGCTGATGGTGTGACATACGACAGTACGGTCTATACCGTCACCGTTACGGTTACCGACAATCTCGACGGAACCTTTAAGGTTGCGTATGCGTATGCCATAGGTGCTGACAAGGCGGAGACGATAACCTTTGTCAATGCCTATACGCCTCCCGCTTTGGTTCCGGAGATTCCGCAGACCGGTGAAGGTAATGCCCTGTGGTTGTGGTTTGCCGTTGCGTTTGTGAGCGGCGGTTGCCTCTTTGGAACTGCTCAACTGAAAAAGCGGAAAAGGGAAGAAAACTAAATAACTAACTGAATAAAGAGCAGGCATAAAATGCCTGCTCTTTGCTTTTTTTGATGGTATCACAATATGCGTTCAGACGACACGCCCCGACAAGTCTCGCGACCCGGTTTTATGAATAATTACGTTTTCCTTTTGTAAATTCCTTTCTTTTTTTATTCTTTTGCACAAAACTGAAAAATAATTTCCAAGTACTTGAAATATTTTCCAATTTATGGTAATCTAATGTTGCCGGCAAAAATATTAGGGAGGTTTATGTAACTTGGAGAAGAAAATCAAGGTACTGTTAGCAGATAACAGCGAAAGCTTCGGAATACCGTGTGCTACAAGAATGCGGAGTCACGGATTAGAGGTCGATTTGACAGAGAAAGATGGGAAAAGCGTTGTAGACACCATTCCGCAAAAGAATCCGGATGTTGTCATTTTGGATTTCTTTTTGCCGCGGCTGGATGCGATCGGCGTAATGAACAGCATCCGCTCAATGAACTTGCCACATACGCCGCAGTTTATGGTAATGTCCGGATTTGACAATCCCAATTTGGAACGTGAGGCCATTGAAGCGGGGGCAGCGTATTATTTCTTAAAGCCATTTGATGCTAATGAAATGTCGGAGCGCATTTTATCGTTGTCCAACAAAGAAACGATTGAACCGATTCGTCGCAGCGCAAACGGCAATACCAATTTGGAGATACGCGTTACGGATATTTTGCACCAGATCGGCGTGCCGGCGCATATCAAAGGATATCAATATTTGCGCGATTCGATTATGATGGCAATCGAAGATGAGGAGATCATCAATGCCGTCACCAAACGTTTATATCCCGCCGTTGCCAAAAAGCACGGAACCACTTCTTCGCGCGTGGAGCGCGCCATTCGTCACGCGATCGAGGTTGCTTGGGATCGCGGTGATGTCGATGTTTTGAATTCGTACTTTGGATATACCATTCATAACGAGCGCGGCAAACCGACCAATTCTGAGTTTGTTGCGATGATCTCGGATAAATTCCGACTGCAGTTGAAAATATCTTGACGTATTTCGTCGTGTTATACCGTAAAAAGCGCGCCTGCACTGATACAGACGCGCTTTTTTAATTTCTTTATGATTTTGGTTTTCCTTGCTTATCCATCGTTATCTGTGACAACGGATTCAATTTCGCGGCATTTTCAATCTGTTCGCTGGACAAGTGTGTGTAGATTTCCGTGGTACCTAAATTTTCGTGGCCTAAATAGTTTTGCAACACCCGCAGATCCACGCCGCTTTGATACATCAGTGTCGCCGCGGTATGGCGCAGCTTATGTGCCGTCATTTTTTGAGCACCGTCAACCTGCGCGAGGTATCCTTTCACAATGTAATGCACGCCCTGCAAGCTGATACGGCTCTTTAAACGGCTCAAAAAGAGCGCGTTCTTATCTTTGACACCGTCAACCGGTCTGACCTTTAAATACTGTTCTATGGCCTGCTGGCAGGCATCATTGAGGTATAGCATCCGTTCTTTATTGCCTTTTCCGCGAACGCGCAGCGTGTGATCGGTATGGTTGATATCTGTCAAGTTGATATTAACAAGCTCCGCGCGCCGTAGGCCGCAATTTAAGAACAAGACAAGCATGCAGTAGTCCCGTTCCGCAAAATCGCCGGAAACACTGTTTAAAAGGGCGACAGATTGTTGCAAGGATAAATATTGCGGCAAAGATTTTTTGGGTTTGGGGGTTTCCAGATTTTTAACCGGATTATGTTCCAGATAATGAGAGTAATCTGTTAAATACCGAAAAAACATGCGCACGGAACTGGTTTTGCGTGCCCGCGTCTTATTGGAGTTGCTGCGTTCATTACGCAGGTAATTCATATATTCGTACACGTCGGTCGTAGTGATCGTCCGCACAAAATCCAAATCAATGTCGACAATGGATACCTCTTCAGTGGAGGCGGTAGGGGGGACAAGACCGCGAAGCTCCTTCATATATCGAAAGAACGTGCGCAGATCAATGAAATATTCGTTGATGGTATTCTCGGAACGTCCCTTGATCGTTTGCATATATCCCAGATATTCCTTCATAATCGAAGGACACTGTGACATGTATTCTTTACGCATACGACACCTCCTCCGTGAAACATTGTTTCACACTGAGCGTTCAGCATTGTTATGAACATAGTATAACATATCAACTATACAAAATAAATAGAATTTTTCAAATTTGTGCAATGCAGAAAGGGTAGCCGAATTTTGTGAATAAACCATTTAAACGATTTGATTGATAAATGCCTTTGAAATACGATCTGTTTATAACCGTGTATTTAAAATTTTAAATATACAGCATTTTACCGAAAACAGCATCCGATAGAAATTTTCTAAATGAACCTGTGTATGTCGAAAAAATTTCTATCGTCTGAAAAACCGAGCTTTTAAAATCAAAATAAGAAAAAAGGATAGTAAATAGAAATTCAAACATACTTAATAAACAAATACGTAATACGATGCTGATCGCTAAAGCAACAAATATTAGGTGTAAAAAACAGGCGCTAAGTGACTTTTTGAGAACTCAAGCCGCCGAAACACACCCTTATTCGCTTATTTTACTGTCAGCCCCTCCTCTCAACTATACAAAATATTCATTTTGTATAGTTAGTGCGATGGGAGTAGGTTAAAGAGCTTAGTCTCCCCGATAAGGTTCTGTGTGGATTTTTGTTTACTAGAATAAGCAAAATATAGATTATAAAGAATTATAAAGAAAAATCCTCCGATTTCTCGGAGGATTTTATTATATTAATAAATGCAATTGATGATTTCGGAATCTTTGTATAAGGGATGCACAACGATGTTTCCGTCGAGACTCCAGCCGACACAATGACCGTCTTCAGCAAAGAGCATACCAACACGATCCGGACAGAAAATCAGATACTCCTCAACAAACTCATATTCGCCCATAAAGAAGTCGTCGCCCTTCCCTATCATGGACATCGCAAAGCGGAGCAAGCAATCCAACTCATGACGATATTCGAGACTACCACGTTTATGAATCAGCGTTTTAGAGGGCTGATAATACTTCGCACAAAACTCCGTGAAAGTTTCCGGCGAGTTGCCAAGCGGACGATAGAGATAGCCGCCGTGCTTAGTGGGATCGATTTCGCGGAAACCGTATTTACGGTAAAAGCGATCGATGATTTCTGGTTCTGCCGTACAGAAGAGCGCCAGCGGCACATCACCGCGGGTCAAAATGTCCGATGCCCAAACTTTTAACACGTGGTCGCCGAGGCCTTTTCCACGTGCTTCCGGCAAGGTTAAAAAATGACCAAAATTGCCGATAGCGTCTTTGTGTCTACCCCAACCGGACCACAGTCTGTTGTAGCAGCCGTTCTCGTCGTATGCAATATAGTAATTGTCAACGCACAGATCGGCAAGCTCGCCCTTAACACGTCTTCTGATGGTTTCGGCATACGCTACTTCCGGCTTGTCGTCCTTAACCATATTCCACAGTGCGTGATACGCATCATTAGGCAATTGACCGGCAAAATATTTTTCAAATTTCATTATGCATTTCCTCCCACTTTTACATTTTGATATAGCCGTACTGAGCCATCAACTCGAGTGTGCCGACAAAATCCTCAATTTCCTCATCGCTGTAACGGGTATTCAGATCCCATTCCGCTTCGATAAGCAGATCCTTAAGGGATTTCTTACCGTCCATACCGGTGAAAACGAAACTCAACAGTGCGACAATGTACGGACGCAAACGAACCCCCATCGGCATGGCGGCAAAGTCGTGCGGGATGCCAACAGTCAATCTGGAAGGACGAATATCCGCATACTTTTCCAATATAAGCGTTGCCGGATTGGGTGCTGCCGGTACAGGATCGGTATTATTAACATAATCGTTTATGATTTGGCAAGCTGCCTCAATCGATGCGGCATCCACACCGGCATTCTTAAAATCACGGATATTGGCAATTTCAATATCTGCCGCATGGCGCAAACGTGCAACCGCATCCGTACCCGGGCGAAGCGGACAGATATCCGCTTTTCCCCTCAAGCGGGCGATGGAATAGTCCGCAGCTGTCGGTAAGAATTCCGCAATCGCTTTCGGGTCAGGACAAACTGTTGCCGCCAAATGAGCGGCATAAACGGCGGAAATACGAGAGAACTGTTTATAATTGAGATATCCAAAACGTTGAGCCGAATTGTGCCAGCAACGTTCGGGATAACGCACGCCCATCGGCATAATAGTGGGCAATCCCATATCGGCATCGGACAGGAAGCTGTCGCCCGACCAAGAATAATGCCATGCACCGATGTGCGGCGGCAAATTGATGGTATTTTCATAAATGCGCCACATAGCTTCAAGCAACACGTTGGAATAGAACGGAACAGCCGTCGGAGCAAAGCCAAGCGTCATTTGAGGAGCATTTCCCGGAGTACCATCGATGCTGACAGCACCAATGCACTTGCCCTTGAGGATCGGGCCGTAATAGTTCGCACAAGCGGCAAACCCGTACAATTCCGGCGCCAAGATCAAGCGAATGGAATATTTGAGCGGGGGTACTTTTCCCTCTTCAATTGCTTGTTTGAGCAATTTCAAAACAAAGATACTCAGGCAAACACCATCGTTGTTATCGTTTTCCAACGGTTCACCGTTGTGTGCCAGAATCCAAAACTCTTTCGGACTTTCCCCCTTGATATAAGTCGTAACAACCGGCATTTTCCCCGCGAAACGACGTCCGTCGCACTCTGCTTTAACAGTAACCTCGCCTGCGGCGCAAGCTTTTTCCAGCTTTCTCTGCATATTCGGCGATACGGAGTAGGCAATGAAATCGCGTTCGCCCTCAATGGGATGCCAACAGTTGGTCTCTGTGCAGTTATTCGCCCAAAGCAAGCAGTCAGGATGTGTTCCGCCGTCAATGGTGCCGCCGCTTACCAAGCCGATTGCGCCTCTGTCTAAAATGGGCGGCAACGCTCTATCAGTGGGCAAAATGTGTTGCGGCAACAAAATCATGGCGCCGGTGACATCTTCGCCCGCCATCATTTTATCCCATGTAACTAGGCGTGTTGTGATGCCCTCTTTGGGCGTTGAAACGGAACCGCGAATGACAGAGAACGGCTCTTGCTCGTAATCGGCAATGACCCTATCCCCTTCCCAATCGGACAAAATGGTAAGTTTCGCGTGATCAACATCCCAACATAACGGCATTACTTTATCCTGAAAAACGGTTTTGCCGTCAAAATCAATTTCAGGTCTTTCCGGCTCAAATCCCAGTTTCTTCAACAGATCTGCAGCATAGTCCATTGCATCATGATTGGCGCGATATGTCTGCGGCAATTCTCTTGCGTGCAATGCTTGCGTGTGCTCTTTCAGAAATGCTTCATCCCGCATTTCCCAAAAGATGTCAAAATACTTTTTCATTTTACAACACACCTTTCCAATTTGGATCACCATCCCCAATGGTTTCAACCTCGTTATACCACCATAAAAAGAGCATGTCAAGCAAAAACAACCATGCTAATCACCTAATACAAAAAATGGACAAATTCAACAAAACAGCACTTTTCAAAACTCTCTTTGGCAAAAAACAAAACGGCTCGATTGAGCCGTTTTGTTTACAATATCTCTTTCAGTTTAGTGATAATTGCCTCTGCAAAACGTTCGTGCGCTTTTGCACCGGGATGATGTCTGGATCCTTTCAGTTCAGCGGTTGCTCTCGGGAGGCACACGGTGTAGATTTTATCGTCACCCGTATCCTGTTTGAATTTTTCAGCAGCTTCAATAATCTGTGGGTCAAGCGCATCCGTCAGCGTATTGTGACACAGTAAAATGATGGTGTTTTGATTGCGTTTTCGGATGTTTGCGCAAAAATTATAAAAGGCGTCAACAATGTAATGCAGATCATCAGGGCGCTTCAATTTGTGCGAAAGACCGTTCTCATCAATCCACGCCTCCGCGTTTTCATTGTAGGCATTTGAATCATTTGCACCAAGATTGATAATCGTAATGTTTGTCCTATCGTTTTCAACGTCAAAAATATCACGCGCACCAAGCTCCGTAGCTTCTGGTGTTTCGTTAGTGCCGTAGACATAATCGTACTCTTTCGGGACGGCATGCTCACGGTTGTTTTTGTAATCGGTAAATACACCCCATCCGCCGTGTGCCACAATACTCCAATCGGCATCAAATGCTTTTGCCACGGTGAGTACGTAGTGCCCGCGGGAGCTGAAAACGGCAGGTGACCATTCGGTCATGGAGGATGCACCGGCCAACCCTTCGCCGGCGGTTACACTGTCCCCAAACGCTTCAATCTTGTATTTCCGCTCGGGGAGTGTCTTAAATTCTCCGTCACTATACAATGCGTCACACGTGATAAGAGTCGAAACTAATGCCGCTGTTTCTCGAAAAATACGAACGTTTTTAACCTGTTCTGCAGCCAACCCGCGCATGATACACACCTTATGCGTACCAACGTCGATCGGGAAACGGTACATGTCAAATCCATCAATTTCAACCCGAAGGTAGGCATCGCCGGTACAGGTGTATTCGAGCCACAGTTCCGTGCCGGTAACGTTAAATTCTATCGCCGCGGCAGACCAAAACAACGGAATGCCCTTTGTTTTTCGGTTGCTAATTCTTCCGTGTACCCTAATTTCGGGCACTTCTGTACACAGGTATTTAGTTAAATCCATTTCAGCACCTCCCAAAACTTACCAAAATTATACATTTCTCCGTTCGTATGACTTGATTAGTTTGTCATAAACATCGTTCAAACACGATAAATCACTCATGAACTTCTCTTTATCAACCGTTTGATAGGATGTCCACGTTTTTTCGGCAAGCGCAGGAAGACGTTCTTTTAATTTTGAAAACTCATCGCGTAACATATCACAGCGCGGAGCGTATCCGTTCGACGGCTGCATTCTGTCGCCCCATACACAGATTTGTCCACCTAAAATGGCGGGGCTTTCCTCTGTCACAATGGGAGCTTTCGTGGCCTGTGATTTTTCCCACCAATGGTTCCAACGGTTTTTCTCCCAATCCAAGATTTCCTCCGTGGGCCACATCCGCTGAGGATGAACAATGTAGAGCGGTTGCCAAGAAGCATTGATGATGTTAAAACCGCCGCGCAGTAACGACGGCGCTATTTGATAGTATGACTCCCAACTAAATACGAGGGTTTCTTTGGGTATCATGGGATTCGTTTTTTCACTAAAACCTTCCCACACTACAGGGATCTTGTCCATATCGATGATCATTTGGCTGAAACGCGCAACACAGTGGCCGTACAGCTCGTGAATATCGGAGAGTCCGTGTTCCGCGCAGTATTGTATGGACGCTTCACAGTTCGCCCATTGATCAATTTGCGCCTCATCCCCACCGATATGTATCCACGGCGAATCGTAAAATACTTCCGTTACTTCTTTGAAAATTTGTTGCATAATTGAAAATGTTTTCTCGTCCGCTCTCATTATGCCGGAAACGCCGCCGGTTTCGGCGGTTGTCTCGGCACCTTCGGTTTCACCAACCGTTCCGAAAAGATCGGGATAAGCCGTATTAAACGCGCGGAAATGACCGGGAGCGTCGATTTCAGGTACGATCGTGATACCGCGGTCGTGGCAGTATTCAATCAAGCCCGTAAGCTGCTCACGCGTGTAGTGCTCGTCGGAAACAGCGTTTGGTAACGACGAAAAAGGAAATCGAATCGCTTGATCATCGGTCAAGTGAAGTTGAAACCGATTGATCTTATAAAACCAACAGAGGTCTGCTACAGCATAGAGGTATTCGATCTCATGAAAACAACGCACCGTATCAATCATAACACCGCGCCAACTGCTGTCTGGTGAATCAACAATTTCACATTGCGGGAAAACCACACCGTTGTCGGTAGTTTGAGCCAACTGCAACAACGTCGCAAGTGCATAATTCGCTCCAACGTTTGTGGATGCCGAAATAATAACGTGGTCATCAATTGACATACGATACCCATCGTCAAGTCCATCCTGAAAAATCAATTCAATGTTCGTTGATGAATTTTTAACAGAGCCAAAAATGCGCTTGGCATACTCCCTAAACGCACAGATAGCCGGAGTGAAAATCGGGTCTGTTTTTGTAACTTCAAATGCTGCGGGAATCGTACCGCCTGTAATGTCAAATTTTTTAGGACGTGGGATGGGATGATTCATGTTGTAACCTCCGTTTATATCGTGAATACTGTGTTTTTTATTATAACAAAGGCGTTTTAGTTTGTAAAGTTATATCGCAAGTTCAACGTTTATGATTCAAATATTGTTTTCGTATTTGTTCAAATCCCACCTAATAAAAGAAGGATCATGAAATTAATCATGGTCCTTCTTTTATTGATTAACCAATACCCCTAAATTTTCACTTTTCCCACAATTTTCAAAACCTTTTCAGGCATTTCTTTTGCTATACCGGGTTTGTGAGCATCTTTAGGGAAGAAAATCTCATATTTACCGGCAGGAACAACCATTCTTTTTGCCATTTTAGGTTCTTTGAAAAATACAATATCTTTTTGAGAATCGTATGGCACTTCACATTCTAAAAATGCAGAAGCGGTTACCTCCATACATTCTTTACCTTTTACAATGTATTGAATATCAACATACTTTTTATGTGCCTCGAACTTACACTCATGGGGCATTTTAGTTTCATATTCCTGAACTAAATAAAAGAACTCATCATCAACGTCATATCTTCCACATTTTAATTCATCAAAATTGAGGGATGAAATCAATTTAACTGCTGATACAATTCTTTGTGGTAAGGTACTTGCCATAATATTCTCCTTGTGTAAGATATTAGGTGAATTAACGGTTAAAAACGCCTATTAACATACCTTCTTCTCTAATACCTGCCCAATGAGCTTCATTAATTTGTTTGAGAGAAAAACGATGAGAAATAAGACGATATAACGGCAATTTTTTTCTCTTTGCAGAATCTAAAATTGCCAAGCACTCTCTATATTCTTCATCGGTAAACGAAGTTTTGCTAACGCCATGAGAATCTTCAAATTTTTGAATTTTCTCATTTCTGTTGTGAATAAGATTGCTTAGATCATAAACAGAACCTTCAGAAACGGCAAATCGCTTTGTAATTGAAGGAGAAATTGCTTTTTCTGTACACAAAAGAACCATATCGGCCTTTTTACCACCAAATTCACTTAAAATGGCTTCTTGAATTCCCTCAACACTGGTTTTTTCCGAGGAAATTACCGTATCTTTCGCACCTAACATTTTTGCTAAACGTAATTCCTCTTCATCAGCGCCTACAATTATTATATTGTTGAAATCATTTGCTTTGAGAATCGCGGTTATTAAGAGTGCTTCTAATTTGCTGCCAAAAATAACAACGTTACTACTATTCCCTCTACCCATTTTAGAAACTCTCTTGACTTCCCCATAAACATCAAGAACCTTTTTAAAAATCAACCGAGAGTCTAAATCTAGAGAGTTAACTTTTAACAGAGTTGTACTTGGATTACAAACAACATAATTTGAATACCAAGTGTCTGCAGATGCTCCGAAGCTGTTTTTCTTGATAATTCCAATAACCTTATCACCTTTTTGAAGAGATGACCCAAAAACATCAACAACATTTGTACCGACCTTTTCAACAACGCCGGTACCATATTGTCCAAAGAAAGGGGTATATCCGTTTTTATGCTCTCTCAAAAATTCAACCGTATCGGAAAAAGAGAGACAACAGCCTTCAACTTTAACTAATGCTTCATTACCAGAAATAGAAGGAATACAGCCTTCTTCAAACTCATACTTTTCAGGAGTTTTTAAGACGGCCGTACGGATCTTATCTTCTGCAACCTTGGATCCTTGCAATGCTTGAACCTCAGATAGGACTATTTTAACAATATCATCAACTTTTCTATCTAACATTCCATCCGACCTCCTTCTATATCAATTGCATTTCTTTCATTTTATTATAGACCTTTGCTTTTGCTTTAGCATCGAGTGATAAAGCGGGAAGTGTTTCATAGCAATCCTTATCAAGAACTCGATAATACATAGCTTGTTTACAAGCCAAGAATAATGGGGTGCTATAATTATAGATTTCCATAGCATCAACCATTTTTCTAAACCAGACACTTGCCTCGTTAAAATCATTTCTTAAAACCGCTTGATATGTATTAACAGTGAATTCAGGTGCAAAGTTTGCGGTTGCGTTAATGAAACCATCAACACCACACGCAAGAATACCTAATGCCTGATTTTCAAACGCGGCAAACACAGAGAAATCAGGGTTGATTTCTTTCACTTTGTTCATACTTAAAATATGGTTAAAGTCGCCAATTGTGTCCTTAATGCCGACGATATTAGGATTGTCTTTAACCAATCTACAAACAACATCAGCATTAAAACAATAGCCCGTTAAATCAGGAAAATTATAAATAATAACAGGCAGATTAGTATGAGAGGCAACGTGATTAAAGTATGCAATAACCATATCACTGCTATAAACGCTGAAATAAGGATTTACCAAAAGGACACCATCTGCGCCTTCTTTTTCTACGAAATCCAACATTTCAAGCGTGTTGGTGATACAAGTATCACCAACACCAATAATAACATTAACCCGACCATTAACATATTTAATCATTTCTTTAACGAAACGCTTCTTTTCTTCAAGGGGAATTACGCTAAACTCCCCCGAAGTTCCTAAATAAGCTAATCCGTCGACTCCTTTGGAAATAAGAAAATCTGCCTGTTTCTTACTCGCTTCAATGTCAATCTTTCCTTGTTCATCAAAAAGTGTGATAACAGGAGGATTAACACCGCATAATTTTTTCATTTGGTTTTCTCCTTAACTACCGCTATGTAATAGAAAAAACTTTGTTATTATTTCGATTTTTCGACCTTGAATCGTTGTTCTGTACCAGGTTTGTAAGGATATTTATTGATAATTTCATCATCCAAATGGATACCAAGGCCGGGGGTGTTAGGAATGAGTAATTCACCATCAACCATTTTGAGAGGTTCATTCATTAACTCTTCGCGCAACGGGTTCGCTACCTGCTGGAATTCGCAAATCAACGCATTAGGAATTGCAGAGAGAAGATGCAAATGAGCCATAAACGATGCGCCTGAACGGAATACGTGAGGAGCTACAGTGATGCCGTTATAATAAGCATATTCGGCTGCCTTTTTAACTTCAGCGATACCACCGGCGTGTGTAACGTCAGGCTGAATGATGTCAAGACAATTGTTATCGATTAATGCTTTGTATTCATAAATTGAACAACCATTTTCACCGCCGGCAATCGGTGTTGTCCCACTTGCTTCATGAACCTTTCTATAAACGTCTAATTCATCTGTTCTGCAAGGTTCTTCAATGAACATCAACTGATATTCCTCTAATGCCTTAACAACGCCGATCGCCTCTTTTGCAGACCAAGCAAAAGGAACATATCCTTGACCGCAGTCAATCGCCAAATCAAAATCATAACCTAAAGATTCTCTTAAAGCTTTGACTTTTTGAACATCGCGTTTTTTATCATAACCACCACGGATTTTAACGGCCTTAAAGCCCTTTTCTAAATAACCGTTTACTTCTTTTATTAAAGAATCAATCGGCTGTTCCATACCGCCGCTGGCATACGTTTTAATGGAATCTCTATATTTACCACCAAGAAGCGAATGAACAGGTACACCTAAAGCTTTACCCTTTAAATCCCATAATGCATTTTCAATACCACTGATAACGCCCATTGCAATGCCGCGACGGCCCCAGTTAGCACCAAGTTTATACATTCTTGATTGTAAAACCTCAATTTCAAAGGGATCTTGGCCGATCAATGTTTTTGCCAAAAATTCGCAGATGGCTTTTGCCGCTTCCGGAATATAGTGACCCGTACCCATTTCGCCGCAGCCATAAATGCCTTCATCCGTCCAAACTCTGACTAATGAAGTATGCCAAACTTTAACTTCACCGCCGGACCAACCCCATTGTTCTTCCGGTTTGTATTCATAAGATAATAAAATCGGTTCAACTTTTGTAATTTTCATAATGTTTTATCCTCTCTTTAATTTATTATAATTCTGCAATAACAGGACATTTGAAATCGTGGCCTGTTAATACAATACCGTTATGTTGTTTGCAAAGAGAAACCGCAATTTTTGCTTTATCCGGTTCCATGCAAAACCCTATGGGGATTTCATCTTGAATGTTTTCTAAAAGATAAACAACATCCCCCGTAAATAAAAAGTTCCCAACATAAACCATTATGCTCCCGGGAGTATGTCCACCAACTACCTTACACTTGATATTGGATTCTGTATAAAGATCTTCCACTAAACACAAGTCGCCGTTTTCTTTTTTATTTTCCAGAAAAGACACGGCATCATCTAAGTGTTTTCTGTGAGGATGTTCTTCGCCACACAAATAATCATATTCTTTTGCAGACATATAGATTTTCGCATTGGGAAAGTGCACAATACCTGAAAAATGATCATAATGGGTATGCGTTATAAATATCTTTTTGATATTTATAGGAGAAACACCGACTTTTTCTAAATTCCAAAGAATATTTCCGTCGGTCTCCCCTCTTTTCCAATTATCTTTACTTGATTTTGTTTTATTTACAACATCAATATCTTCAATTCCGCAATCCACTAAAACATATTCATCATTATTCTTTATTAAATAAGCAAAGCAACCGATTAATGTTAATGTTTCAGGATTGCCACCTAAAGTGAGAATGGAATTTTTGCATAATATGTTTGCGAAATCCAAACGCCAAACTTTAATGTCTTTTGCCATAAGTTTAACCCCCGAAATTATTTTACTCTGTCATATAACGTGAAGAGTTCTTGCTTTTCGGGTTCGGAAAGGACTGTTCCCGGACGTCTGATCAAAACATTATCCATAATGCCGATTTTATTTAACAATTCTTTTTCGCAAGAAATATAGAATTCTAACGATTGGTCTTCAAACCAAACAAGGGGTAGAATTTTTTCGAAAATAGTTCTTGCCTCATCTTCTTTTCCCGAATATAAATTGTGATAAATTTCAACAAATTTATCACAAATCGCAACACCCGGCATAATGCCCCAAGCGCCGCATTTATGAGCATCGATCGTATAAATACCACCGTTGCCGCTATAGCATTTAATTTCGCCATTTGTGATTTTATTGATTTGACGAATTTTTCTGGTTGGGAACGGACATTCAACTTTGAGGTATCTAAATTGGGGGACTCTTTTGTACACGTCGATAATAAAATCCAAACTCATATTAATACCGGTTGACCGGGGGTTATCCTGAATCATAACAGGTAGATCAACGGCATCGGCAACTGTTTTGAAATAATAAATTAATTCTTCACCCGCCGGACAAGAAATGGATGGTGGATAAAGAATGATGCCATTCGCATGGCCTTCTTTGGCAGTAAGCCCTAACTCAATAACACCTTTAATAGAATTATCGATAAGACCAATAACCGTTTGAATTCTGCCGCCAACCGAATGTAAGAAATATTTAATAACTTCTTTTTTTTCCTCTAAAGTCATTTTGTGGGGTTCACTGTTAAAGGCAAAGAGGCAAACGCTTTTGCATCCGCTTTTAATAACAAAATCAACGATTTTATTTATTCCCTCATAATTAATACTTTCATCGTCATTAAAAGGGACGTTAATTACGGGACAGACGTCCTTAAATAAATACTCCATTTCATTCACCTTTCTCTAATAATTATAATAATTTACCGCCATCAACAACGATTTCAGCACCTGTTATGTACGATGCTTCATCTGTTGCTAAAAACGTTACCGCACCGCCTATATCATCCGGTTTTCCCAAACGTTTCAAAGGAATACCGTTTCGGCAAGCTTCGTAGAATTCAGGATCCGACAAGACATCGTTATTAAAGTCGGTGTGAATACTACCCGGCAAAACCGCATTAACGGTTATTCCATAAGGAGCAAGTTCTAAAGCACCACTCTTTGTCAACATACCAATGGCACCTTTCGATGCACAATAATGGGTTCTGTTAACTGCGGCCTCGTATTGTGAAATGGAAGAAATATTGATAATTCTTCCACACTTTTTATCAATCATTAATTTTGCCGCATTTTGCATACACAAGAAATACCCTCTTGCGTTCGTTTCCATAACCAAATTCCATTCATCAATCGTTAATTCGAGAAATGGGGTTCTGGTAAGAACTGCTGCGTTATTAACCATAATATCAAGATGGCCATACGTTTCTTTGATTTGGTTAAACATTCTTTCAATTTCTTCCGGCTTTGAAATATCAGCAGCCATATATTCGCATTTAACGCCGAGTTCTAAAATCTCTTTTTGAACATTTAAGCACTCGCTAATGTTGTTTCGACAATGTAAAATAACATCTGTACCGGCTTCTGCTAAACTTTTTGCAATAGCTCTACCGATACCACGACTGGAACCCGTTACTAAAGCCGTTTTTCCTTTTAACGAAAACATGTCTTCCCTTCCTTTCGCCATTTGTAACAAATTATTGTCACCCTATTGTATAATCATATATCTTGATTATATATATTGATATGGTGTTTTACCATAGTATTTTTGACAGAATTATAATAATCTTTGTTTTTTTGTCCTTGTTTTTTTGCATACTAATATTCAATATTTTAGTTTTTGGTCAATATTGCCAATTAAATAACTAGTTAATACATCATTATAACCAATTGACAATAGCAAGTTTTTTGATATAATACAGGTGTAATTTTCAAAAATACTGTTAATAAGGAAAGAAAATATGCGTAACTTTGATCTGCCTTCGGGAATAAAAATCCAAAAATTTGTTGACAAAAAAACCTTTGTCAAATCAAGTCATTCTCATCCATATTATGAATTTTTATATGTTCGCCACGCCTCTTTCAATTACTTGATCGAAGATGAAATTGTTTCTCCAGTAAATAACAGCATTATTTTAGTTGATAAAAACACAATACACAAAGCCCTTTACGCCGATACCGATATTGATACGTATATCATTGTTCAATTTTACGGAAGTTTGATAGAAGATGAACTGAAGGCGGATTTAGAAAATTTATTCAAAAACCGTATTTTAACCTTGAGCGATAAAGATATGGTCCTAATTGATTTTCTCATGAACAAAGCATATAAAGAGAGTAAAGAAAGAAAAAACAATCGCACGGCAATGCTAAAGTATCAACTACATGAGCTTATAGAAATTCTTTATCGTATTTCTGTCAACAATAAAACCGACTTCTCCCCCTCGGCACCTTCCGTGATGGAAAAAGCTATTACGTATATTAATGAGAATTTGTTTTCGCAAAGCGCTCCTGAGATCACCTTGCAAAGTGTAGCCGATCAATTCCATATGAGTCCTTATTCTTTTTCAAAAATGTTTAAAAGAGAGTCCGGAATCGGTTTTAAAGAATATATTATATCTGCAAAGATTCTCCAAGCCAAAAAACTCCTTGCTTCAACTGATTATCCTATCACCGAAATTGCTTTTTTAAGCGGTTTTACCGATAGCAACTATTTTTCAAGTGTATTCAAAAAATATGAATCTGTTACCCCTTCTGAATATTCGAAATTTATAAAAAAATATAATTAACACAAAAAGACGGTACACCATTTGGTGTACCGTCTTTTTGTGGCAAGTTGCAACGATTAAACTTTGTCGTCATACATTTCCATTGCTTTTGAAATGTCATCAAAGCTGTTACATTTTCCATTCTTAACATAAAGATATGATGTTGTCATACCGCTTATAAGGCAACTCTTTACGTCCAACCCTGCAAGAAGACCTGCACAGAATCCTGAATTAAAATTATCTCCACCGCCTGTGGTTTTCTTGGGCTTCTCACACAAAATCCCTTGCACCTCTACCTCACCGCCATCATATACGGCAGCTGAGCTGTCAACCGGATGGATAATTACTGTACCTATGCCGGAGAATTCTTTAATTATTCTTGCAATAGACAAGGAACCCTCGTATTCACCCTCACACAAAACTGAGTGCATTACCATCGACTCGCTCTTGTTAAGCCCAAGGTATGTGGGAGCATACTGACTGTAACGACCGAACATTTTAAGAGCCGCTTTTATTTCGTTGGGAGATCTTTTAGCGCAGTCTGCGATATCAATGTATATTTTTCTGTCCTTCTTTTTGAGTTTGGGCATTACCACTTCAAGAAAGTTTTCATATATTTCGTGGAAATGAACAAGGTAACTCCAATTCACAAGAGTGATAATATCTGCATCTTCAAAATATTTCACCATTTCGTCAATGCTGACACGCTCTATCAAATCATTCCAAGTAAACTTGCTGATTTCCTTAATATTACTCATGATTATCTTTCCGTCTTCAAACTCAAACAGATACGAATATCCGGGCTCACCGACAGTTATCGTCTTACAATTTTTATGCAAATCAAACACGGGGTTCATTTCGGGATAGCCGAGAGTACCCACGCAAGTGCAGTTTACACCCATGTTTGCAAGCCCGTTTATATAGTGGGGTCCGCAACCACCGAAATCCGTCTTTTCAAAAACAAGTTCAATGTTGCCACTTATACCCGCAAGACTCGATACCTTTTCCCCGAATTTATCAATAGTGGGATAGTATGTGCAAGTGTTCTCGTCTGCACGTGTCTTAACAGGCTTTACAACATAATCAATGAACCCGTCAAATCCAACGCTGACACTCTTCGACTGTACTAGTTCCCTTTTTTCTTTAAACTGCTGTGAATACTTCATGTTTTTCTCTCCAAAAAATAAATTATTGATATCTAAGCTTACATAACGAATTATACTAATAAACAGTCCAAAAGTCAATTAAAGTAGCCGTTTTTCTATTTTCGGATTGTTTTGACGCTACAAGTTATTCGCCCTTCGGGCTCATAACCCACAAGTGGGAGCACAAACTTATCCATAACGGAAGAAATCCGAAACCGCAAAAGCGATTTCGGATTTCTTTGGCACGTCGCACTGAAGAAGATATCATTCATAAGAAATATATTTTGTGGTGTATCCCAGTCCGGCAAAATAAGTATTGATCAATGTTTTTATTTCTTTTATAGTAGCTTTGGCAATTTTATGGGATTTGGGATA
>JAFSGO010000013.1 GCA_017440765.1 Clostridia bacterium | reverse complement strand
AAGTGC
The DNA here is from genome assembly GCA_017440765.1 of Clostridia bacterium. Taxonomy (GTDB): domain Bacteria; phylum Bacillota; class Clostridia; order Oscillospirales; family Acutalibacteraceae; genus RGIG3009. Next base: position 8,463 of record JAFSGO010000013.1, on the reverse strand, counting down.
TCGGGATGTTCGGTTTGATGGCACGGGAAGCGGTTACATTCCCGATTCTGGAAAAACGAATAACTGTTTTGGCGTTCCATGTGACGTACTCCCGCGTTATTCAACAGGCGGTTGCGGAATGATAATCGCCGCCAGGATGTACAGCAAGATGCCGCTGCCGGCAAACAGCGTCAAGACCACCCAGCCGAGCCGCACCAAGGTGGGATCAATATTGAAATATTCCCCGACCCCTGCACAAACACCGCAGATCTTTTTGTTATTTGAACGATATAATTTCTTTTCCATTTCGTGACCCTTCCTCTCTTTTTACCGCCAGTATAGCATACTTTTACTAAAATGTCAGTATTTTTCTTGCTTTTTAACCCCGTTGCATATATAATAGATATCAAATACTATATATTGGTTAAGGAGATGACTTTCATGAAACGCATTTTATCCGTTTTGTTGGTCCTCGGCATGGTGTTCTCTTTCGCTGCCTGCAGCGGGTCTGCCGTAATGACGATGGGCACCGGCAGCCCGACGGGCACCTATTACGCATACGGCGGTATTGTCGGTCAATATATCACGAACAATGCCGGCGTCACCGTGAACGCCGTATCCACCGGCGGCTCGAAAGATAACATTCAGGGCATCGACGTCGGTGACTATCAACTGGGCACCGTGCAGTCAGACGTTATGCACTACGCCTGGAACGGCACCCGTTCGTTTGAGGAAACCGGTAAGGTTGGCACCTTCCGCACCGTAGCCGGCCTTTACGCGGAAGCCGTCCAGCTGGTAACCGTCAACCCTGCCATTCAATCGGTAAGCGACTTAAAGGACAAAAAAGTGTCGATCGGCGCTCCCGGCTCCGGCGTGTACTTCAACGCAGTGGACGTGTTGACCGCGGCAGGCCTTTCGGTAGACGATATTAAGCCGCAATATCAAAACTTCGACGAAAGCGCCGATGCGCTCAAAGACGGCAAGATCGACGCCGCGTTTATCGTTGCCGGCGCTCCCACCCCTGCGATCACGGAGCTGAGCATGACCAACGCCAACGTGCGCATCGTTCCCATCGACGGCGATATTGCTCAAAAGCTGATGAAGGATAACACGTTCTACTCGGTTTACAAGATCCCCGCCGAAACCTATAAAAACCAAACCGAAGAGATCGAAACCGTTACGGTAAAAGCCACCCTCATCGTCAGCGCGGATGCCGACGAGGAGACGGTCTACAACCTCACGGCTGCTATTTTCAACAACACGGAAGCCATCGCCAAAGAGCATGCAAAAGGTGCTGAACTCAGTCTTCAGAATGCAACCGAGGGCTTGACTGTTCCTTTCCATGCAGGCGCTGCCAAATATTTCAAGGAAAAAGGAATTGAAGTAGCCGTTCAATAATCGGCTCAAAGTTGATTGAAACCGTAAAATAGCTACGTCATCTATTGCCGTAGCTATTTTATTGTTTTCGGAAAGGTGGAAGATCGTTGCTTTTTTCAAAGAAGAAGAATTCGCAGACAGCAGAACCCATGGATTTGGAATCCGTCATGAAAAAATTTGACAGGGAATCCAATACGCGCGTGTGGGAAGGCAAAGCGAAGATCGTTGTCAACTGTATCCTGGCGGCCTTTTCGTTGTTTTGCGTGTACGTCACGTTTTTTGCGACGTGGTTGGATGCCATCCGTCTGTCAAGCTTTGTCGGCTGCATTGTGTTTATCGGGTACTTGATGTATCCCGCCAAAAAGGGCGCACAAAAAGCCAATCATATCCCGTGGTACGACCTTGTGCTGATGGTGGTCGGTTCGGCATCGTTTTTTTACTATACGGTCGATGCCATGACCATTATCCAACAAGGGAATACGTTTAAACTGCATCAGATCCTCATCGGTGTTGTCGGCATCCTTTGCCTGTTGGAGCTTTGCCGCCGTTGCGTAGGTCTGCCCATCATTATCGTGGCAGCCGCGTTTATCGTGTACGCCATCGGCTGGGGGCTTACCAATGCCGACGTATGGCGCCGCGTGGAGGGCTTGGTGGGTAAACTGTTTTACACCACCACTTCGGGCATCCTCTCCACCCCCATTAACACCTGCTCTAAGTACATCGCCATCTTTATTATTTTCGGCGCGTTCCTTGAGCGAACGGGCATTGCGGATTTCTTTATCAGAATTTCCAACTCGATCGTCGGCGGCTTTTCGGGCGGTCCTGCCAAGGTTGCCGTGGTAGCCAGCGCACTGGAAGGCATGGTTTCCGGTTCTTCGGTCGCCAACACGGTCGGCTCGGGTTCCGTCACGATCCCGCTGATGAAGAAAACCGGTTATAAACCGGAGTTCGCCGCTGCCGCCGAGGCCTCGGCTTCCACGGGCGGACAGATCATGCCGCCGATCATGGGCGCCGCCGCGTTCTTAATGGCGGAAAACATCGGCGTGCCGTACAGTAACATCGTTCTGCGCGCCATCCTGCCGGCTTGCCTTTACTTCTTGGGCGTGTTTATCACCGTTCATCTGGAAGCCAAAAAAGAAGGGCTCAAGGGTCTTTCCAAAGAAGAACTCCCCCGCTTTTTGCCGCTGTTAAAGCAGGCGTATCTGTTGCTCCCGCTGATTTTGCTGATCGCCCTGGTAAGCTCCGGCTCGCGTTCCATCGCATATGCGGCGGCGATCGCCATTATTGCCGCCATCGTGGTCGGCTTGTTTAACAAAGAAAACCGCATCACCCCCAAGCGCATTTGGGAGGCGCTGGCCGCAGGCGGTCAGGGTATGATCACCGTGGCGGTCGCGTGCGGCGTGGCAGGCATCATTGCCGGCACCATCACCATGACCGGTCTCGCCACCATGCTGATCAACGGTATCTTAGCGTTGGCGGGCAACAAACTGATCATTGCCCTGTTCTTGACCATGCTCACCTGCATCGTGTTGGGCATGGGTGTTCCCACCACCGCGAACTATTGCATCATGGCGGCCACCTGCGCCCCCATCCTGATCAAAATGGGCGTTCCCGATTTAGCGGCACACTTCTTCGTGTTCTACTTCGGTATCGTGGCGGATCTGACCCCGCCTGTCGCGTTGGCGGCGTATGCCGGCGCGGCAATCGCGCAAGCCAACCCCATGAAAACGGCATTCACCGCCACCAAACTGGCGATCGGCGCGTTTATCGTGCCGTATGCGTTCGCGCTCAACCCCGCCATGCTGTTTATCAACACCACCCCGTGGGATGTCGTGCTGATCTGTGTTACGTCGTGTATCGGCATGTTCGCCGTATCGGCTTCGTTGGAGGGGTATTTCCTGCACCGCATGTCCTGGTACGAGCGTGTTATCTCGGCAATCGGCGGCTTGTTGATGATCTATCCCGGCCTTGTCACCGACCTGGTCGGTCTGGCACTCATCGCCGTCGTCTTTGTCATCCAACTCGCAACCAAAAAGAAATTCACGGCTTTAACCGCCTGATAGTAACCACAAAAACCACCCTATGACCAAAAGTCATAGGGTGGTTTTTTATGCAATCGCTCCCCGCTATTCCTCGATGATGTCCACGCAATGCATCATACCGTTCCAGAAATAGTCGGTCGCAAATTCCGCATACGCCTCCGCCGGTACGTACACCCGACACTCTTGCGGCATTTTGGTAACCGCTTGCGCATCAATGGGCAACGCCGACGGTGCCAAATGGATCTCGATCGCACGCAAAGTCGGACAGTCACTCAGCGACTCGGGGGTAAACGCCTTGACGAGCGCTTGTTTTCCAATGACGACCCGTTCCAGCACGTCCGAGCCCGCAAAGGCGTAATCGCCAATCAGCAAAACGGCTTTACCGTCGGCACTTCTGGGCAGCGTCAAGGTCTTCTCCCGTTTGCCGACATCCGAAAGACCGACAATGGCTAACCCGTCCTCGAATTCCTCGTATACGAAGTATTTGGCGTTTTCGTCCGTACCGTCCGTCGGCGTAAAATAATCGTCGGGACGTTCGGGCGGCGCGTATTTTTCGGTCTGTACCTCGCCCTCTCTGCCGAGCACCCGCAACAGATCGTCTGCCAAAAGCGAGGTGCGGTGCAACGCACCACACGAATTCAAATGGAAATTGGTATCGTAAAAATACGCCGAATCCAAGATGTAGTCGTCAATATCGCTCAGCAGCGGGAAACTCAGCTCCTCGCCGAGCGCGTGGTAAAACGTCTCTTTTTGCTCGTCGGTGGATACGATGGCATCCGCATTGATGGGCGAAAAACCGAAATATACCTCCGCCCCGCGCCGCCGACACGCGGCGGCATAAGTGTTGAGATACTCAACGAACTCCTCGTCCAGCAAATCCGTCGTCAGCGAGACCGGCATGGAGGTGTCGTATTTGGTCGGCATCTCGTTGTAGGGGCGGTCCACCGCAATATCGCCGTATTCGTTGAAGGACGCTTTCGCATAAATACCCGACGGGGTGGGTTTCGTATCCGTGCGGATAAACCCGCGTTTCTCCGAAGCAAATTCGGGCAGCGCCGCGATCAGCTTGCCCAGATTGGAAAATCCCACGTCCCTGAGCATGGAAAGATCACAGTCAAGTGCCTGCCACATACTGCGCGCGTTGTAATACAGCGAATACGTCTGCGCGTTGGTTTCGGGGCAGATCACAACGATATCGCCCTCGTGAATATACGAACGGGACATATCCAGCATGGCTTTTGTCCCGATGGTCGCGTATAGACCGTAGTTGACCACCGGCATACCGATATACGCTTCCAACCGCGCCGAATCCACACCGAACGCGAGGTTGGAACCGCCGATGAGCACGACTTTTTTCGTGTCGATCGACGCGAGCCGCGCGTGTTTATTCTCGAGTTCCGCAAGGAACGTTTCATCGTACTGGCAAGGTGCTGCGAGCGCCGCTGTTGCTACCGTCACTAACGGAGCAATCAATACGATGATCGCGAGGATGCATAGTAAGATCGTTTTTTTCATACACTCCCCCGCTCTCTCAGAATTGGAAATAGATGAACGCACTGGATCCGTTACTTGCCAGTAAGATCATCCACGCAAACACGATGGCCCACACCAAATACAGCGACGTGCCGTTTGAAAGTGCGGCACCGCTCTTCACGTCGTAGTGTTCAAGCGTCAGTCTACGGTCAAGCAACACCATCATCACGATCGCCAACACGACGGTGATCGCACCGCTCACCGTGATTCCCAGTTCCGCGACAAACGTGGAGGCGCCGAACGTGGTAAAGAGCCGCTGTAAGATCAAGAGTAGATCGGCGGTGTTGTTCGCACGGAAAAAGATCCACGCAAAGCACACCAAAGCAAACGTGACCGCCGTGCGGAACGCCCGAACGGGACGGGTAGCGGTATCGATCCCCAGTGACGCGTACCACTTTTCACGCGCTTTATGGGTAAGTGCGCCGACGACGCGGTAGATTCCGTGAAGCAATCCCCACAGTAAAAACGTCCATTCCGCGCCGTGCCACAGGCCGCTTACCAAAAAGACAATAAACAGATTCACAAGCCCGCGAACGTATCCCTTGCGGTTACCGCCGAGCGGGATGTACAGATAATCCTTAAACCAACTGGACAAGCTGATATGCCAGCGCGCCCAGAAATCGCGGATGTTTTCGGCGGAATACGGGCGGTTAAAGTTTTGCATCAGACGGTAGCCCATCACGCGGGCACAGCCGATAGCGATGTCCGTATATCCCGAAAAATCACAGTAGATCTGCACGGCAAACAAAACGGTGGCGATGACGATCGAAAGCGTACTCGTTTCGCTCGGGTTGTTGTATACCGCGTTGACGTACACCGCCACGGTATCCGCCACCACGATCTTTTTGAAGAATCCCGCCATCATGCGCTTGGCACCGAGATACAGATCGTCCGCGTTAAACTTGTGCTCCGCGTGCAATTGCGGCAACAGATTATCGGGACGTTCAATGGGTCCCGCCACCAGCTGCGGAAAGAACGAAACGAACAACGCGTAATAAAAGAAATTTCGCTCCGCTTTGATATTACCGCGGTACACGTCGATACTGTACGACAGAGTTTGAAACGTGTAAAAAGAGATACCCACGGGTAAGATCAGCCGAAGGGTAAGATCCACTCCAAACCAACTGCCGACAGTGCCGACAAAGAAATTGTAATACTTAAAGAAAAACAGCACCGACAAGGAGGCGACAACGGAGATCACCATCCACAGCGTTTTATGTTTGGGCTTTTTCTCGATCAGCAAGCCCGAAGCATACGACACCGCCGTGGTGAACAGGATCAGGAAAAAGAGCTTCGCGCTCCACGTCATGTAAAAATAGTAACTGGCGATCAGCAGCGGGATAAACCGGTACTTGCGGGGAACGACGAAATTGAGCACCGCCACGATCGGATAGAAGAGCAAAAACTGCAAGGAGTTAAAATTCACGGTTGTTCCTCCTCCGCCTTATCGGCCGCTTTGCCCGGCGTGGGCGACAACAAGAGCGCAACCGTCCCGCTGAACAAAACGAGCAGCAGCACGTCGGAAAGCGTACCGTCACAAAGCAGGATCAACGCAATGGCTGCCGCGTGTCCCACCGCACCAACGCCCGTCAACACCACGTCTGCGAGCGATGAGATCTGTCTTTGTTTCTTCAGCCAATACGTGAATATCTGCCACAGCAGCAACAGTATCGGACATAGCACAAACAGGGGTTGTTCACAATAGATCATATTGATCGCGACTCCTTTTTATTTGACACCGATATTCGCGGCAATGAGGTCAGCTGCCAACCGTTTGGTGTGCAGCTTTCTGCCCACTGCATTCAGGTGGTAGTCGGTATTGTAGAAATACTCACCGTTATAAATATAATTGCGTACGTCGCCGATCAACTGACAATGCACGGTTTTGGCGATCCAGTTGTTGTAGGCGGTGAACGCCGACTCGTTCAAGCTGGACGCTTCCACGTTGTTTCGGTTAACGGACGGATACGTGAATACCACCGTTGCTCCCGATGCCTTGGCGGTATCGATCACACGGTTCAAATGCGGGATGAAGTCGGCAGGGATCACGGTATCGTCAAAATGGAAATACCCGTTCGCCCCTTTGCGGTAGGTGGGAGAATTCATCTGATCCGTCAGCGTTTTCAGATCGCCGTATTCGTCAAGGAATTTGTTGGGTTCATCCCACGACAATGCCGGCATATTTGCCGCTACGCGGCAATACTGCGCGATCGCGCCAAACACACCTGTGTAATTCGACACATTCACGTTCTCAAGCAAATTATAGCAAGTAGCGATTCCTTGGAAGGTCGCCGCGGTCATTTCGTTATTACCATTAACGTGATAAGCATACGGCCCGTATTGCTCGGGCGCAAACACCACGACATCCTTTTTCGTCAACAGAGGCGATATGGCATCCAAGAAAAAGGCGACCGTCATGTTACCGTCCGTTCCGAAATTGACGGCAGCATACTCGTTTTGGAACAGCGTTTGGATATAATCGCAATCCACGCCGTACTGCAGGTTGGAACCCGCCAAAAAGATAAGCCGCTTTTCACCCTCGGTCTGCATCAATCGCTCGTATTTTTTACCGAACGTTGCCAAGCTCTGCATGTAACGGGGCGCTTGACCCGCGCACAGCCGCACCGTTTGGATAGGCGACCCTTCAAACGAGAGATCGCTGATATATTCCAAATTGTCATACAATGTCACGGTCTTCAGATTGGGGCAGGAAGCGAACGCCTCATACTCCACCGTAAGCACAGAGGAGGTAATATGTACTTCCCGAATCGATTCGTTTTGTGAAAACGCGCCCGTGGCGATGCCGGTCACGTTCTTTTCGCCGATCTTTCGCGGAATATAGACGACCTTGTCATGGCCCTTGTAAGCGGTGATATAAACGTCCTCGAGGCCGACTTCTTCTACGGTAAAATCGGAAGCTTTTGTTTCCTTTTTCCAGACACAGTACAGGTGCTGCGGCTTATTCTGTGCCTTCAGCTCGTATTTGTAGCCGGGGCGGATCAACTCCCCCGTGCCTCTCCGATTATATGAATAGCCCAACAACACGTACCCGTCGCGGGTAAGAAGACCGTCGTCTTCTCGGGCAAAGGGCATTTTCCAATAAGTAGTATCAAATTGTGTTTCATGGCTATCATCGTCAACGCCGTGATACTTAACGGTTCGAATCGGGCCGTCTTCCCGCTCGGAATCCCCGTTGCCGCTACAGGCAACAAGAGAGAACATCAGCGCCAACACGGTTACGATTGCCATCCATTTACGCATACAAATTCCTCCTTCGGTGTTTCACAAATACCGCTTCAAAAATTTTGAATGTACCGGGGCTTTCCCCTCCACTCTTTGGCAGGGAAAAAGGAAAGATTTCTCAGTTATCCGAGCAATATTGCCAAAAACAGCAGCCCTCAGTTGAAGCGTATTGGTTAAAATAAGTATACCATCCACCCACCCAAAAATCAATTGAAAAATCATGAGCAACAGAAAAAAACGCCCCCCACTTTCACAGAGGCGTTTTTTATAATTTTTAATCCAACGGCTT
>JAFSGO010000121.1 GCA_017440765.1 Clostridia bacterium | reverse complement strand
CTGACCTAAAAAGATCTCCGCGGCACGGTGGGCTTGCGCCACCAACATCGGTAGCCCGTTTGCCGTTTTGAGACCTCGCCGTTCGGCATCCAACAAGAGCCGCGTGCGCAGCGGATTGTACACGATATCCGCCACCGCCTCGCAAGAGGGAAACGCCTCCAGCGACACGGGTGCCACCGCCGTTTCGGGATACATCCCCACCGGGGTGGTATTCACAATGATCTCGGCATCGCGATGCCGTTCAAGATTGTTGTAATTGTTCTCGCCCGAGCGCGAGATCACCGTCACACTTTTTGCACCTTGATCTTCTAATGCACAGCACACCGTTGCCGATGCACCGCCGCTTCCGAGCACCAGCACCTTTTTGCCCGCAACCGTGATGCCCGCTCGCCGGAGCATATACAAAAATCCGTCATAATCCGTATTATACCCCCGCACGGCATCGCCATCAAAGCGAACGGTGTTGACACTTCCTATGCGCTTTGCCGCCTCATCGAGTTCGGTACAAAAGGGGATCACCGCCTTTTTGTACGGAATCGTGACGTTCATTGCCGCCACCGGCGGATCAGCAAAAAATGCGTCGAGTTTTTCTTCGGACTTTTCCATCAGATCATACGCATAGTCGCCAAAAAACGCATGGATCTGCGGCGACAAACTGTGCGACAGGGTTTTCCCCAGCAAGCCGTACCGCTTCATCATACGATCTCGGTATAACTGCCGAGGTAACGGAAGGTTTCCGTCTCCGCTTGCAGCTGACACAATAGGTCGGTGAAGGCCTTGGAATACACCGACACGTCAATATCGAAATAGAACATAAACTCGAAATCCTTACCCGGGATCGGGCGGCTTTCCAGTTTGATGAGGTTAACGCCAAGCGAATAGAATTTTGCGATAACCGTATAGAGCGAGCCCGGTTTATGCGGCAACGTCAGCATCAAACTGGTACGGTGAGCGCCCGGATACACCTCTAAATTTTTGGAAATGCAGATAAAACGGGTGTAATTGTTCTCCACGTTTGAAACAGCGGTTTCGAGCACGTCCAAGCCGTACAACGCAGCACACGAATCCGACGAGATCGCCGCTACGTCGGTGCGGTCGCTTTCCGCCACGGCCTTTGCCGCCATTGCGGTGTTTTCGCACACGTGTATCTTCACGTTTTTGAGCTTTTGCAAAAACGCACTGCACTGTTGGATCGCTTGCTCGTGCGAATAGATCTCGCGGACATCCTCAAACCGCACGCCTTTTTTTGCGAGCAATACGTGCGGAACGTGCACGCGGGTGCTGCGCACGATGTGGAATTGATACCGCCGCATCAGATCGTAAATTTGGTTGACCGAACCGGCGGTACTGTTTTCGAGCGGCAGGATACCGTACCGACACAGGCCCTTGTCCACCGCTTGAAACACACCCTCAAAGGTGTTCATATACATAATGCTCGGTGCGCCAAACAATTTTTCGCAGGCGAACTGGGAATACGCGCCCTCCACGCCCTGACACGCGACGATCGCGCGTTCGGGAAACACCTTGTCGGTGGTATCGATCGCCTTGGTGATCTTGTCGGTCAGCGTGCAGTCCAACCCCAACAAATGACTTTGGTGCGAACGGCTCAAACTCAAAATCAAGTGATACAAGATCCGCGTTTGCGATTCCATGTCCTTGCCCGCCAGATCCGATACTTTTTCTAACAACTTCCGTTCGCGTTCGGGGTCGAGCACCGGCCTGCCGTTTTCTTTCTTAAACGCCGCCACCTCGGCCGCAACATCCATGCGCTTAACGAACAAGGAAACGAGTTCCTTGTCAATGCCGTCTATTTCCTTACGCAGTTCTTCAATATCCATTTTTGTTTACTCCTTACACGAGATAGTCTGCCAGTGCGATCGCGAGTGCCGCTTCCACGCACGGCACCGCGCGCGGGACGATGCACGGATCGTGCCGTCCTTTGATTGCCAGCATATACGCACTTTTGCTGCTGAGTTCCACCGTTTCCTGCTCCTTGGCAATCGACGGTGTCGGTTTGATCGCCACACGGAATACAAGCGGCATACCGGTGGATATTCCGCCGAGGATCCCACCGTGACGGTTGGTACGCGTCTTAACGGTATCACCGTCAAAATAATACGCGTCGTTGTTCTCGGAGCCCTTCAACTCGGCGGCATCAAAGCCGTTGCCGAATTCAATGCCCTTGACCGCGGGAATCCCAAACACGATAGACGAGATGCGATTTTCGAGCCCGTCAAACAGCGGATCGCCGACACCGACAGGTAACCCCACCGCCGCACACTCAATCGTACCGCCCACCGAATCTCCCTCGCTGCGAGCGGCAGTGATAAGTTCCTGCATCGCCGCTTTTGCTTGCTCATCCCGCACAGGAAACAAGTCGGTCAGGAAATCCGCCGCTGCAACCCCCACGGGATCAAAGGCCGTATCGCGTATATTCCCAATCGACGCAATATGCGCACCGATCGTAATGCCTTTCGTTTTAAGGAATTGCCTGCACAAACCGCCCGCCACGCAAAGGGCTGCCGTCAAGCGTCCCGAAAACTGCCCGCCTCCGCGAATATCGTTGGCACCGTCAAACCGTACGGATGCCGGATAATCGGCGTGCGACGGACGCGGATGATCGCGTAGATCGCTGTAATCACCAGAACGAACGTTAGTGTTGCGAATGAGTGCGGTAACCGGTGCCCCACAGGTGACACCGTCCACCAAACCGCTGACGAACTCCGGTACGTCCGGCTCTTTGCGTGCGGTTGCAAATGCGCCGCCCGCCGCGCGACGTTGCAAAAACGCCTGCAACTCATCGGTATCAATACGCAGTCCTGCCGGCAAACCGTCCACTACCACGCCGATCGCTTCAGCGTGTGATTGACCGAACACGGTAATTTTCAGATTTCGTCCCCAGACAGATGACATACGCTCACCCCTCTCTTCTCTATCTCTTCAAAAAACGTCGGATACGATTTGTTGACCGCCTCAGTACCGACGATGGTAACAGGATTTTGACAAACCAGCGCCGCGATCGCCGCCGACATCACGATGCGATGATCGTTATAAGCTTGTACCGTTCCGCCTTGTAAGTTTTCGCCACGGATCCGCAAACCATCCTCGGTGATCGTAACGTTTCCACCGAGCGCTTCCAGCATATCGTGGACGCTTTGCAAGCGGTTGCTCTCCTTGTGGATCAACCGCTCGGCGTTATAAATCACCGTTTCCCCGGGCAAGGCGGTCGCTAACACCGCCACAATCGGGACCAGATCAGGGATCGCCTCGGCATCCACGCACAGCGACCGTCGGCTATCACCCGCCACGCGCCAGGCATCGTCTGCATAGGAAACGGAAAATCCCGCCTGTTCTAAGAGCGTAACGATTGCCCGGTCGCCTTGTCGGGATTCGGCAGACACACCGGACAACGCAAACGCTTCACTGTGCGAGATGGCCGCCCCCACAAGCCAAAAGGCCGCGTTGGACCAATCCCCTTCGGCACGCAGCGTTCCGGCAGAACGGTACCGACCGAAAACCGTAAAATCGCCGTTTTCCTCGGTCACGGTGATGCCAAAACGAGAAAGCGCTTCGATCGTGAGCGCAATATACGGATAGGAAGCCATCTCCCCCGTCACTCGGATGCGGCAGCTATGCCCCAACAACGGCGCCGCCATCAGCAGACCGCTGACAAATTGGGAACTCAAGCTTCCGTCGATTTCAAACAAACCGCCTTGCAAACAACCACTTACCGCGAGCGGGAACGCGCCTTCCGCCGACAAACGGCAACCGTGTGCCTCGAGCACCGGATAGATCGGTGTCAGCGGCCGCTGTGACAGCCGCCCCCTACCGGTAAAACGCGCGCCGCCGCACGCCGCCATGATCGGCAATAAAAAACGAAGTGTTGACCCGCTCTCGCCGCAATCCAGCAGAGCATTCGGGTCTCGGTCGCCACGCGGGACAACCGTCACACGGTCCCTCTCACACATCACGTCAGCAAGTCCCGCATGTAAACAGCGAACAGTCGCTTCAATATCCTCGGAATACGTCACACCCTCGATCACCGTCGGCGTATCACACAGCGCCGCACAGATCAGCAATCGATGCACGACCGATTTCGAAGCAATGATCGAAGTTGTCCCGTTCAGCGTGCCCCCCGATACGGTCACCGTCATTGGGACAGCCCCCTTTGCAAGTAACCGCGTAATTCCTCTACGGGTATGGTAACCACCGTGCCGTTCCCGAGCGACGGGACGGTAATAACATGTAACGTTTGGTTGCGGCGTTTTTTATCGGCCATGGCTGCGCGGTAAAGTTCGTCTGGCGAAAACGCGCAAGCGGTCGGTAACCCGTAATCTTTCAGCACAACATCCAACCGGTCGGCAAGAGGTGCACCGCCTTCTTCGGCACGCGCCATAACCGCCATACCGATCGCCACCGCACTGCCGTGTGAAATTTCAAAATGACTGCACTGCTCGATCGCATGACCAACCGTGTGCCCGTAATTGAGCAGCAGGCGGCAACCGTTGTCAAATTCATCCTCCGCCACCACCCGACTTTTAATGGTGACACAACGGGTGATGATCTGCGTATCCGTCCACACATGGTTTTCCAACGCGTCAAACAATTCCTCGTCACGGATCATACCGTATTTGATAACCTCTGCCATACCGTCCGCATACACGGCGGGTGTGAGCGTTTTCAGCACCAGCGGATCAATCAGCACCAGACGCGGCTGATAGAACGCGCCCAGCAAATTTTTCCCCTCCGGCAGATTAACCGCCGTTTTGCCGCCGACCGACGAATCTACACACGCAAGCAACGTTGTGGGAATTTGCACAAACGGAATACCGCGCAAATACGATGACGCGCAAAACCCTGCCAGATCACCGACCACGCCACCACCGAGTGCCACAATGGCATCACTGCGGGAAAACCCCTCTTTGGCAAGCGTGGATACCACCTTCAAATACTGCTCGGTATTCTTGGACTCTTCCCCCGCGGGAATCACGTACTCTATCACTTGATAACCCGCGTCTGTCAGCGAACGGCACACGGCATCGCCATACAGCGGCTGCACGTTGCTGTCCGTCAACAGTAACAGCTTTTCGCTTTTGAGAACAGCCGAACACTCCTCGGCAACATGGTCGAGAAGCCCTTCCTCAATATGGATCTCGTATGTGCGGGATGTGCCAACCTTAATCCTCTCCATAGGGACTATCGATCCTCTCTTTTCGGTCGCTGCCGTCTTTGAGCAACGCCTTGAGCGTTTCAGCGTCGCCTTGTTCAAGCGCCGTTTGATATTCTTTCAGTGACCGCACGATATGCTCGATCTCGGCCACCAGATTTTCACGGTTTTCCAAAAACAACTCGGCCCACATGGTCTCGTTCAGCCGCGCCACACGGGTAAGATCCCGATAACTGCCGGCCGAAAACCCGCGATGCACCTTCGCACGCGGGCTTTTCACGTACGCATTGGACACCACGTGCGCGAGCTGCGAGGTAAACGCGATGATCTCATCGTGTTTTTCAGGGGTGGTGACCGTCACCGACGCAAAACCAATAGACTTGATCCATCCCGTCACCTTTTCCAAAAGCGCGATGTCTTCGGTATTTTCGGGGGTCAGAATCATAGAGGCACCGGCATACAAATCCGCATTCGCATACTTAATACCCGAATGATGCAAACCTGCCATCGGGTGTCCCCCGATGAAGATCCATCCATGCTCTTTTGCAAGCGGTCGGCATTGCTCACATATACTGCGTTTGATGCCGCCGCAATCGATCACCACCGTACCGGGAGCGATTTTGCCCGCCATCTCACTCAGATACGCGACCGTCGCGCGCGGATATACCGCCAGCAGAATCAGCTCACACTGTGCAATCGACGCGGCATCCACCACACCGTCGATCGTATCGGTCAGCTGCGCATACTGCGTTATCGCTTTATCCCGATCGTACCCCAGTACGCGGTGATCCGTGTGTTTCTTGAACGCCTTTGCCAGCGAACCGCCGATCAACCCAAGCCCGATAATTCCAATCGTCATTCTTTGATCGCCTCTCGAATCTGACGAACGCGCTTCGCCACGTCGTTAAACTGTTCCGGTGTGAGCGACTGTGCACCGTCGCACAGGGCACGCTTCGGATCGTTATGTACCTCTATCATCAGCCCGTCTGCACCGGCGGCAGCCGCCGCCATCGCCATGGGCTTTACCATCCAGTTAATACCGCTGGCGTGGCTGGGATCCACCATCACCGGCAGATGCGTGAGCTCGTGCAGCATCGGCACCGCCGACAGATCCAACGTGTTGCGGGTATAGGTCTCATACGTGCGGATTCCGCGCTCGCACAGAACGATCTGTTCGTTACCGCCCGCCATGATGTACTCCGCGCTCATCAGCCATTCTTTCATGGTGTTGGCAAGGCCGCGCTTGAGCAGGATCGGTTTGCGAATACGCCCAAGCTCCTTGAGCAGATCGAAATTCTGCATATTGCGCGCACCGACCTGAATGAGGTCAACGTCCTCAAACAGCGGCAGGTGATTGGCGTTCATGATCTCGGTCACGATCGGCATACCGGTTTCGCGCTTGGCTTCCCTCAGTAATTTGAGGCCGTCTGCCGCGAGGCCCTGGAAATCATATGGCGACGTGCGCGGCTTGAACGCCCCGCCGCGCAGCAACGTTGCACCCGATGCCTGCACCTGCTTGGCGACCGCAATGATCTGTTCTTCCGACTCCACCGAACAGGGACCGGCAACGATCGCGAAATGCCCGCCGCCGATCTTAACGCCCGACACGTCCACCACGGTATCCTCCGGATGAAATTTGCGATTGGCACTTTTGAAGGGATCGGAAATACGGGTGACACTTTCCACGATCTCCAAATTCTGTAACAGTTCAATGTCTACCTGCGTGGTATCTCCCACCAGGCCGAGAATGGTGGTATATACACCCTCCGACCGATGCACGGTAAGATTTTGCGTTTCCAACCAATCCACGAGGTTGTCAATCTGGGCGGCAGATACTCCTTGTTTGATAACGGCGATCACGGCAATTCCTCCTAAGCCAAAAAAATAAAGGGCCCGCGTTTTCACTGCGGGCCCTTGTTACAGGTTCGGTTAAAGGATGTTGACCTTTAATCAACGGCAGCAAAAAACGCTTCTACTTTTGTTTCCAAAGTAAAAGTAAAAGTAATACGCGTATTCTGCTGTAAACACGTTTTGTTTCATAAAGCAACACCTTATTTGGAGTATAGCACACGCCTTTTGTTTTTGTCAACCGCTTTTTTTACCAAACGGGCGTGACAATTTGGTGTGTGCTCGTATCGGTCACGGAATAATAGTGGCGCAGGATCTGAACGTAGTTCCAGCCCGCCTCATTCGCGTAACCCACCGCCCCCATTTGACTGAGTCCGACACCGTGACCCCACCCTTGCGTGGTAATGGTCACCGTCTGCGTCGCCTCGTCATACGTAGTGCGGAACGCATGAGAACGAAGTCCCAGTATGTTACGCATATTGTATCCGGTCAAGGGTTTCTGATTCCCCTTACCGTCCACGTAATAAAAATTGGTATGGAACACGTAGTTCCACGCATCACCCGTACCCGCACTGCCGTCTCCGTCGTAGCTGAGCGCTCTGAGCGGAAGTTGACCCGATGCGGTAGTAAATTGCTCCTCCGGCATCGAATAATTCGGATACTTATCTTTCGGGAACTGCGCTTCAAACCATGCTTTGACCTTTTGATACAATTCGTCACGGGTGATCGTTTTTGTGGCAACAAAGTTTCTGCCGCCGTATTTTGCGTTGGTGATCGCATCGTCATACTGGCTGACCACGCTCTTCGCATAGGGAAGCGCTCCGACCCACACGCGATTGCTGGACGCGCTGTACCCGCCGGTAGAAGCGGAATACACCGTCTGCAACGTCATGGACGGGATACTTGTCTTCGCGGTGTTTACCATTTTAACGCCCACCACGTCACCAACGGCATCATAGATCATTTTATCCCACTTGTTGCTTAAATCAATCGCCGATACGCTGTACGGATACGCGCCCGAATGCGTATTGTAGTGCAACAAATAAGAATAGGACGCTACCGCTTGCGCTTTTTGTGCCTCGGTGGAGTTGACCATCGTGCTGGCGCTGCCAAGCTCAGCTTTGACGATACCGGCAATCAGCAGTTGCAACTGTTCTTTGGTCTTCGGGCGCAGGATGCCGTCTTCATCCGCGGCAAATCCGTTAAACCTACCGCTGTTTTTCACGGCAATGTACGACATAAAATCGTATTCTGAGATCGTACCCTGCACCGTTCCCTCGGTGGGGGCAACCGGAGACGGTGTCACATCCCCGGACGGCGGTTTGGTGACCACCTGCGTCGTCGGCACGATCGTCGTTTGCGGGACGGTGGTTTCACCAATCAACTCATTACCTTCCGTATGCGTAGTGGTCGTCGTTTTTTGGGTAGTGGTCGTCGTGGTTTTCTTGGTCGTTGTGGTAACCTTCTCGGTAGTCGTCGTGGTTTGTTCGGTCGTGGTTTGCTCGGTCGTGGTTTCGGTGGTGCCTACCGTGGTAACGGTAGAATTGACCGTGTTCCCGCCGTTTGCCTCCACCCAGCCCTTCGGCATTTTGGGCGCGCGATTCACTCTCGCTTTGGAGAGATCGTTTTCCTTGTCCTCCCCCGTCCTCACACGCCGCGCCGCCACTACCACACGCGCGCCGTCGTATCCGTAGTCGATCGGTGCCGTGAGTAAGAGCAAACTATCGCCCTCCACGATGTCGACCGGTGTGTCAAACAACGAGCGCACGCGCAACTGTGCCACGTGATACGCAAACTCCTCTTCGTCCTCAAACACGGTGCGCGCGTAGTTGTATTCGTCTTTATCCGTATCGTCCACTAACAGTACCGCAAAGATCTTGTACTGACCCTCTTGATAGATAGTGTTCATCTCGATCATCGGGTGTTCCCGCAAAAAGCTAAGCTCGGTATATTCCTCCAGCTGTGAAAACATCTGGCGGTTCCCGACGTTGCTCCCATAGATCGTCAGCGTACGCTTGATGTTCGCTTGCTCCACCTGCGTACCGGTCTGCAGATACGGCACCCCGTACGAGGAGGAGTTTTTGTGAAAATCGTGCTGCTTATAGTAGCCGAGCGACGGCTCTACCACGACCGGATAGTTGATGCGTGTACCTTCGATACGCACCCACCCGCGCACGTCGTCGTTGTTGCGGTACAACGTCATAAACTGCGTTAAGATACCGTTCGGATACCAGCCCTCGGTTTCCACCTCGGCTTGCGTATACATTTGGTACAGTTCGTCATAATTTTTTTGGTTGCAGTACGGAAGATACACGTACACGTATCCCCAAAACGCAATTACTAAAAACAGCGCTGCCAGTGCCGACATCCAACGTAACAGCAACGTGCGACGGCGACGTTTTTTGGCCGCGGCATTCTGCTCTTTTGTCAGCGCCAGGGCTTCTTGCTCCATCTGCTCCAGGGACTGACCGCCCGCCATTACACCCGGTAACGCTTCCAAATACCGACGCGACATATCCAGCGCATACAGCGTCGCCACATTGCGAATGTATTCCCGATCCTCGTCACCGTGACCGGCAAACACCTTTTTCACCCACACGCGCTTTTCGTCGGCCAGTGCCACGTACACCGTACCGACCGCTTTTCCCTCGCTGGTGTCGGGGCCGGCCACACCGGTAATACCGATACCGATATCGGCACCGCCGGCACGACGCGCACCGACCGCCATCGCGCCTGCCGTTTCGGGAGAAACCGCACCGCGCTGTTCCAAAATAGATTCCGGAACACCGAGCATCTGACGCTTGATCTCCTTGGAGTAAGCGGCAATACCACACTCAAACACGGCGGAAACACCGGGCACCTCGGTAAGCCGTCCGGACAGCAATCCCGCCGTGCAGGACTCCGCCGTCGCGATCTTCATTTCCTTTTCGGTAAGCAGCGCTACCACACGCTTGGCAAGTCCTCCCGCGTCCACACCGTACACGGCGTTGCCGAGCCGTTCGCGGATCTCCGCAATAATGGGATCGCACAACGCGTTTGCTTCCTCGACCGTATCCGCTTTTGCAGTAATGCGCAGCACCACTTCGCCGTCCTTGGCGTAGGGTGCCACGGTCGGATTACTACCTTCCATCAAGTCCTGCAACCGCTCATCCACAGCCGCTTCCGGAATACCGAACACCCCCACCGTATGGGAGTGGATCGTACCACCGGAACAACGCGTCAGATACGGCGTGACGTATTCAAAAAACATCGGGATTAACTCTTTCGGCGGACCGGGCAACAGTACTATACGGTGCTTCTCCTGTTCGATGGCGCAACCGGGTGCCGTGCCGTGATCGTTCGGGAATACGATACACCCTTCGGGCAGCATCGCTTGCTTTTGGTTGTTTTCGGTGTACTCTTTACCGGTGCGCGCAAAATACGCGCGGATACGCTGATCGCTTTCCTCGTGAAGCACGAGCGGAAGCCCCAAACACTCAGCCACCGTTTCTCTGGTCAGATCATCTTCTGTCGGACCGAGTCCTCCGGTCAGAATGACCATCTCACAGCGGGACAGGGCTAATTCGATCGCCTGCTGCAAACGCTCTCGGTTATCACCAACCGTAGATTGGTACAAGGTATCCACTCCGTAAGCCGCCAGCTCACGCGCTAAAAACTGACTGTTCGAGTTGACAATATCGCCGAGCAGCAGTTCTGTTCCTACCGAAATAATTTCCGCATTCATCGGTTACGCCACCTTTCATCAGATGTGAATCAGCCGTACTCCCAAAATCGCTTCATCAATCAGTTCTTCCACCGGCAACGCCCGCTCCGCCGCCTCCACCTCATCAATGCGGGGACGGGTGCGCGGGTGCCTGGGGGTAAAGACCGTACAACAATCTTCATAGGGTTGAATGGACGTCTCAAAGGTATCGATCCGTCGCGCGATCGCGATGATCTCTTCCTTATCCATTCCGATTACGGGGCGGAAAACCGGCAGATCGGCGACCGCATCGGTAACGGCAAGCGCCGGAATGGTCTGGCTGGCAACCTGACCGACACTCTCGCCGGTGATCAGCGCCCCGCAATCCGTCTCTTTGGCGATTCGCGCCGCGATCCGCATCATAAACCGCCGCATGATCAACGTAAACAGTTCTTCGGGACACGCGCGTCCGATCTCCTCTTGAATATGGGTAAACGGTACGATGTGCAATGTCATACGTCCGGCATAGACTCCAACCTTTTCGAGCAGCGATATGACCTTCATCTCCGCTCGCTCACTGGTGTACGGAGGCGAGGCGAAATGAATACCGGTCAGTTGAATACCGCGCTTCGCCATCATGTACGCCGCCACCGGCGAATCAATACCGCCGGAAATGAGTATCCCGGCTTTCCCGCCGGTACCTACCGGCATACCGCCCGCACCGGGCAGCTGCGGGCCGTGGATATACGCCGCAAAATCGCGGATCTCCACCCACACCGTCATTTCGGGCTCGTGCACGTCCACCGTTAGGTGCGGATTCTTTTCCAGCAAGTACCCGCCGACCGCGGCACAGATCTCGGGCGACGTCAGCGGGAATCGCTTATCCGCGCGTTTTGCCTCCACTTTAAAGGTCCGTGCCTCGGATAACGACTGTTCCAGATAGGTTGCCGCCGCCGCTTTGATCGCGTCCAGATCCTTTTCTACCACGCACGCGCGGGAAAACGCGGAAATGCCGAACACGGTTGCTACTCGCTCGCTGACCTCATCCCAATCCACGTCCTCATCCTGCGGCTCAATATACACGGTCGACTGAGCTTTACGCAACGTAAAATTACCGAGCGACTTTAAACGATAGCGCAAGTTTTTCAGTAGCGCCTCCTCAAAAGTACCGCGATTGAGCCCTTTGAGCGCCAATTCTCCGTTTTTAATAAGAATAACTTCGTTCATACCAACGTTCCTTTTTACTGATATATCTCAGGCAACTCCAGATCCTGTGCAACGTACCACATTTTCGGCATCAGCACGTCCTCATTAAGGACGGTCTTGGCGGTATCCACCGTCGGATCCTCTCCCTCACGGAGCTTTCGTGCCACAATGACCGTACGCCCGTCCTTCAAATGCGTCTCACGCGGGTTACTGCACGTGGAAAGTGTGAGAAGCTCGTCCTCGGCAGTCACGTCCACGTCACCGAAATCGTACAATGAGCGACTGCGCACGTCGTCAATAAACTGCGCAAACTCCTCGTCGGTAAACTGCGTGCGGATATAGTTAAATATCGGTTCCTCCTCGGCATTCGCATTGACGATCATCACCGCAAACACCTTGTAGATGTGTTGCTCGTACAAAGTAGACAGCGTCAGGGTCGTCAGCTGCCGCGCGCGGAACACCGTCCCTTTGGAGAGCAGATTAAAGCGAGAAAACATCAGTCCGCTTTTTAAGTTGTGCCCGTATATGATCAAATTACGGTTCTCGCCGTCCACCGACAAGTCGTTGCGGTAATCGAAATACAGCGATCCCGCCTTGTCGATATCGTGCAAAAAATCGTGCGTCAGATAATAGTCGTTGTCGGCCGTCTGCATCACGGGGTTATCGATCGCACCGCCGAACAGATCCTCGCCCTCTGTCGCAAAGGTCAACCACCCGCGAACGTCAGCGTTTCGCCGATACAGTGAACGAAACGCCTCCAGCATCCCCTCGGGATACACGGTGGTATCCTCTTCCTCAGGTTCTTCCGAGGAATCCGAGTGATACAAGTCACGGAGCGTATCCGTGACCGCCTGCGTGTGTCGCGGCTGCAGCACCATATCGTCTATTAAATAGACAGCCGATCCGACAAACACAAACAGCGCCAGCAAAAATGCGATTTTGCGGAACCATTCCTGCTTCGGATCGCCAACCACCGGAATCACCGAGGACAGCGCGCGCACGAGGCCCCGCCCGATCGTTTTAAACCCGTCTTTCATCAGCCGTGTCTCCTTTGTAACGTCTGTGCTGCTTCGCGCAGCGCAACGCCTAACGCGTAAACGTCCTCTTCCGTATTGTCACGACAGAAGCTCACGCGCAAGGAACTGTCTATCTCGGCGTTTGACAAACCCATAGCCGTCAGCACCGCACTCGGCTGTCCTTTTGCACAAGCCGAACCGCTGGATACAAAAATTCCCCGCTGTGCCAGAAAATGGAGCACCGTTTCACTGCGAAAACCGTTCAGCGACAAATTCACGATATACGGCACTCCACCCTGCGGCAAATGAAACCGCACGTCGGGGTGCGTGCCGAGTTCTTCCAACAAACACGCCTTAAGCCGTTCATAGTGCGCCGCCTGCTCGGATAGCTTTGGCAGAGCAGCTGCCGCCGCACCAAACCCGACGATCGCGGGTACCGGCTCAGTCCCGGAACGCAGGCCGCCTTCTTGCCCGCCGCCGAGAACGCGCGGCAATACGCGCACGCCTTTGCGGATATACAAAGCACCGACACCTTTCGGCCCGTGTAGCTTATGACCGCTGACCGAAAGCAGATCCACGCCCCATTTTTCCGCACGGAGCGGCAGTTTCCCCGCGGCCTGCACCGCATCCGTATGGATCAGTGCCCGCGACGCGACACGGCGTACCCGCGTAACGATCGCAGGAATATCCATCTGCGCGCCGGTCTCGTTGTTGACCGTCATCACGCTGACGATCGTGGTATCCGGCGTACACGCCCGCTCGATCGCCTCGGCCGAAATCGTGCCGTCTGCCTCGGGCTGTACGCGGATCACCGTCCATCCCTGCGCTTCCAATCGATCAAAACACGCGGCAACCGACGGATGCTCGATGGCCGTCGTCACCGCCACGTGGGGCTGACGGACTTTCGCCTCGGCACCGCCCAAAACGGCAAGGTTATTCGCCTCCGTACCACCGCTCGTAAACACGATTTGCTCGGGTTTCGCACCCACAAGTGCCGCGACCTCCGCGCGCGCTTTCGTCATTTCGCGCCATGCATCAATCCCGAGTGTGTGCAAGGAAGAGGGGTTTCCGTATTGCTCTCTCATCACACGCGTCATTGCGTCAACCGCTTTTTGGCAAACCGCCGTCGTCGCGCTGTTATCCAAGTAGACCACAAATCCCTCTCCTCTCCGTTAGCAATATTCGGTGATAGTATACCACACTTTTCGACTTCTGACAAGTCCCCGCCGTCATGGTAACGGTTGGATAAATAAACAAGCCACACGGCAAAACTGCCGCGTGGCTGTTGTGTTTATTCATATAATCGGTATAGGGAGGCATACGCGCCGTTTTGTGCCATCAGTTCGGCGTGTGAGCCCATTTCGGTGATGCCCTCTTCGGTCATCACCGCAATCACGTCTGCATTGCGGATGGTCGTCAGCCGATGCGCCACGATAAAGGTGGTACGTCCCTTGGCAAGCCGTTCCAGTGACTCCTGTACCAACCGTTCGGACTCGTTGTCGAGCGCGCTGGTCGCCTCGTCCAAAATCAGCACCGGCGGATCTTTTAAGAACACCCGCGCAATGGAAATGCGCTGCTTTTGTCCGCCGGATAATTTCACACCGCGCTCACCGACGTAAGTGTCATATCCTTGCGGCAAGGCCTCAATGAAGTCTGCCGCACCCGCGAGCCGCGCCGCCTCTTTGACCTCTTCCAACGTAGCGTCGGGCCTGCCGTACAAGATATTCTCCAGCACCGTACCGGAGAACAAATACACGTCTTGCTGCACCACGCCGATGGCATTGCGCAGCGATTCCAGCGTAACGTCGTGAATATCCGCGCCGTCTAAGCAGATCGAGCCGCCCTGCACGTCGTAAAACCGCGGGATCAAACCGCACAAGGTCGTTTTGCCGCCGCCGGACGGTCCGACAAGCGCCAACGTCTGTCCGGCTTCCACATGCAAGTTCAAATGATGGATCACGTCTTTGCTCGCTTCGCTGTATCGGAAACTCACGTCTTTAAATTCCACGTCACCGTGAATATCGCCGAGCGGCTTGGCGTCGGGACTATCAGTGATGGTCACCGGCGCGTCCATGATCTCCACAAACCGCTCAATGCCGGTCAACCCGCGGTAAAACTGCTCGGAAAACTCAATAATACGGCGTACCGAGGTCAACAGCATGCTGACGTACAGCAAATACGCCACCAAATCCGCGGCAGTGACCTTCCCGTCCATCATAAACAGCGCACCCACCACCACGACGGTGATATACATCAGCCCGTCAAACAAGCGCGTCGTCGCATGAAATCCTGCCATTGCGTGGTAAATATGCCGCTTAATGTTCAGGAATTTTCTGTTTCCTTCTTCAAATTTTTCGGTTTCCACTGCTTCGTTGGCAAAGGATTTCACCACCCGCACACCTAAAAGACTGTCCTCCACCTGTGCATTGATGTCGCCGATAACCACCTTGGATTCGCGAAAACCCTCTTTCATGCGGTGACGGAACGGTCCGCACACGAACAGCATCATCGGCACGATCGCAAACACGATCAGCGTCAACCACACGTTCACACTGCATAAAATTGCAAACGAAACCACGATCTTGATCCCTGCAATAAAAAACTCCTCGGGACAATGATGCGCGAATTCCGTCACCTCAAACAGATCGTTCGTAATGCGGGACATGATCGTACCGACCTTGGTCTCGTCATAGTACGCAAACTGCAACCGTTGCAAATGCTCGAACAGATCACTGCGCATTTTGGTTTCAATTTTTGTTCCCATAATATGCCCAATCGAGGTCATGTAGTAATTGGCAACGGTATCGATCACGCGCAGCACCAAATACAGCGCACCGATCACCAGCACGGTTTTCACCGTCAGCGCTTCTAAGTTATTCATTCCCATATCGGTAATATAGCGTACCATCATCGGCAACACGAGTTCACACACCGTCGTCAAAGCGGCGCAGAACAGATCCAGCGCTACGACACCGGCATACTGCTTATAGTACGGCAAAAACCGTTTGATCAGCGAGAGCGCTCCCGCCTTTTTTTCTTCCTTTCGGCTCATGCTGTTCAACCCTTTCGACTGCTGCGTGCATTGATCTTCGGAACGATCTTGGAAAACAACGGCGCATAGTACG
Source organism: Clostridia bacterium (assembly GCA_017440765.1). GTDB lineage: Bacteria > Bacillota > Clostridia > Oscillospirales > Acutalibacteraceae > RGIG3009. The sequence continues at coordinate 2,337 of JAFSGO010000121.1, read as the reverse complement.
CGCTCCCGCGCATGGAATAGTAGTCGTCCTGTGCAACGATAATATGGTCAAGCACGTCGATCTCCATCATATTGAAAGCGGCAACAAACACTTTTGTCGCATCCACATCCTCCACCGAGGGCAACGCAAGCCCTGCAGGATGATTGTGCGCCACCACGACCGCGGTCGCGCGATCCCTCAGCGCCACCTGCACCAATTCACGCGCATTGGTTTCGGTTGAGGTGATCGTGCCGGTGCGAACGACCGTACAGTTGATCATCTGACAACGGTTATTGAGGGACATCAACAAGAGCGTCTCACATTTTTCATGAACAAGCTGCGCACACAGGTAATCGTTGATCTCGTCAAAATTTGAAAATTTCGGTCTTTTCTTCTTTTCCTTGTTGTACCGCGACAAAAGCTTCCCACACAGCACCAAAAGAGTCGCCGAATGTTCCGAAATACCGTCAATCCGGCAGAGCTCCTCGTAATCCGCATCCAATACCGACGCCAGATCTCCGAAATGATCCAATAAGCGATGTGCCAGCGGATTGGTGTCGCGTTGCGGAATGGCATAGAAAAGCAGCAGTTCCAACACCTGATGCGGCTCATATTGATCAATGCCGCCGCGTATAAACTGCTGTTTCATGCGTCTGCGGTGGTTTTTGTGGGGATTTACCTTCTTCTGCTCGGGCATTCCGCTCATCTCTCTTTCGTATTGTTTAAGTATAACAAATCAGAATGTATTTGAAAAGAGGAGAACGAAATTTGTCAAAACAAAAAAATGAAATGAAAAACGAGAAACAGAGGAAAACGGCGAGAAAACGAGAGAAAACGAGCGTTAGAGGGATATAAATTAAAAAATCCGCAATTTGGGTATTGACAGCCGATTTTGGGTGTGCTATGATGGGCAAGCTGTGAAAAAACAATGTAATAAGTAATAGGAGGTATTCACGATGTCCACTTTTATGGCAAAAGCCGGTCAAGTCGACCGCAAATGGTACGTCATTGATGCCGCCGGTAAACCGTTGGGCCGCGTAGCTGCGGAAGCTGCTGTTCTCCTTCGCGGAAAACACAAACCCGAGTATACGCCCCACGTGGATTGCGGCGATCACGTTATCATCATCAACTGTGCCGAGGCCGTGCTCACCGGCAAGAAACTGGAGCAGAAGGTCTGGTACCGCCACACCGGTTGGATCGGCAACCTGAAAGCCACCAAATACGCTACGCTGATGGCGCAGCGTCCGGAGAAGGCGATGGAACTCGCCGTTAACGGCATGATCCCGAACAACTCGATCGGCCGCGAGGCCGCCACCCGCTTGCGCGTTTACGCCGGCGCTCAGCACGAGCACGCCGCGCAGAAACCCGAAGCGTACGAATTTTAAAGAAAGGGGCTGCAAAACATGGATTACAATAAAAGACCGTATTTCTACGGCACCGGTCGCCGTAAAAAATCCGTTGCTCGTGTTCGTTTGTACAACGGCACCGGCAAAGTGACCGTCAATGGTCGTGACATCGACGATTATTTCGGTCTGGAAACCCTCAAGGTCATCGTTCGTCAGCCTCTGGCTCTCACGAACATGGCTGAAAAATTTGACATCGAGTGCCGCGTTGCCGGCGGCGGTGTGTCCGGTCAAGCCGGCGCGATCCGTCACGGTGTTGCCCGTGCGCTGCTGCAGTACAACAGCGACGAGCTCCGCGCCACTTTGAAGAAAGCGGGCTTCTTAACTCGCGACCCCAGAATGAAGGAACGCAAGAAGTACGGTTTGAAAGGTGCTCGCCGCGCTCCCCAGTTCTCGAAACGCTGATTTTTCAGTATTTCCAAACACACAAAACGCCTTCCCTTTTGGGAAGGCGTTTTTTATATACATTTAATTCCAGCGGGGGCACGACTGGTCGTGACACTTCTTACAATAGTCTTCATTAGCATCAAAACAGCACAAATAATAGTCGCACTCATCACAACAACATTCCACATTCTCCTGATATCCGTTGCCGGGGCAATCTCGTCCTCCATTTCCCGGGACTAACGTAACACCTGTGGGATCAACAATCATATTTCTCACCTCATATATAGACTATTACATTATATATTGCAATAGTCTATATGTGAAACCCTTTCTTTGGATACTATCTAATAAAAAGATGTGATATGGAGAAATGAGATATGATACGTTTAAAAGCACTGGAATTATTGGAGAAAAGCGGGAAAACAAAATACTGGTTATATAAGCAACTTGGCATGAGCTATCAGAACTTCAACAAAATGATAAATAACGAAACAAAATCCATTCGGTATGAAAACATCGAAACACTGTGTCTGCTGTTGGAGTGTACACCAAACGAGTTGTTGGAAAT
>JAFSGO010000120.1 GCA_017440765.1 Clostridia bacterium | reverse complement strand
TTCGGCAAAGGCCTTGAGGTTATCTGCCGTCATAAGGCGGTTGGTAGCTTCTACCGCCGCTACAGCGATTATATCGAGGAAGGTGCCGATCTGCCCGCCTATGTGGAAATGACCTTTAAGAACGACGAAAAAGGCGATCCGCTGGTCACCAAAGACGGCCTTGTCGATCTCGGCGTGATGACTGCCGAGCAGTACGATGACATGAAATTGATGACCCAGAAGATCACGCAGATCGTGGCTGACGATCTGAAAGAAAAGGGTCTCGTGCTTTACGACATCAAGTTTGAATTTGGTTACGATGCCGACGGTAAAGTGATGCTCATCGACGAGATCGCTTCCGGTAACATGCGCGTGTATAAGGACGGCGAGTATATCGATCCCATGACCTTGTCCAAACTGTTTTTCGCCTAATCAATACGAACCACCAAATACGCCTTAAAGGGCGTATTTGGGCTTTATAAGGAGGACGTCATGGGAGGATTTTTCGGAATCACCTCAACCAAAGAGTGTCTGTTAGACGTGTTTTTCGGTGTGGATTATCACTCGCACTTGGGTACACGCCGAGCGGGACTTGCGGCATACGATGCCGAGATCGGCTTGCAACGGCAGATCCACAACATTGAGAATTCACCGTTCCGCACTAAGTTCGAACACGTGCTGGAGGAAATGAACGGCACGGCGGCGATCGGCTGTATCAGCGACAGCGATCCCCAGCCGCTCCTCATCCGTTCCAAGCTCGGCACGTTCGCGATCTGCACCACCGGTGTTATCAACAATGCCGAGGAACTGATCGAACAGCACGTTCAGCGCGACGATCATTTCGATGCGATGACCGGCGGCAGAGTCAACTCTACCGAGTTGCTCGCCTCTCTCATCAGCTTGAAGGATAGCTTTGTGGAGGGTATCCGTTTCGCACAGGAAGTTATCGACGGCACCACCACTATTCTCATCCTGACAAACAGCGGATCGATCATTGCCGCCCGCGACAAGGTCGGCCGTCTGCCGATCCTGATCGGTAAGGGTGAGGATGGTTACTGTGCCACCTTTGAATCTTACGCGGCGGAAAAACTCGGCTTCGAGATTGAAAAAGAACTCGGCCCCGGCGAGATCGTGGAGCTCACTCCCGATTCCATGACCGTGTTGGCAAAGCCGGGTAAAAAGAAACGCATCTGTTCGTTCTTGTGGACCTATTACGGCTACTCCACCGCCGCTTACGAGGGCGTCAACGTGGAGGCAATGCGTTACCGAAACGGTGCGCTGATGGCACAAAACGATAAAGAAAAGGGAATGGTAGGCGATCTCGATTACGTCTGCGGCATGCCGGATAGCGGTATCCCGCACGCGATCGGCTACGCGAACGAGAGCGGCACGCATTATGCCCGCGCGTTCATCAAATATACCCCCACCTGGTCGCGCAGTTTTATGCCGTCCAAACAGACGGAGCGCGATAAGATCGCCAAAATGAAGCAGATCCCCGTCAAGGATCTCATTACGGATAAAAAACTCTTGTTTGTAGACGACTCCATCGTGCGCGGTACGCAGATCAAAGAAACCGTCGATTTTCTGTATGAAAACGGCGCAAAGGAAGTGCACATGCGCTCCGCTTGTCCGCCGATCATGTTCGGTTGCAAATACTTAAACTTCTCCCGTTCCACCTCGGATCTGGATCTCATTGCCAGACGCGTGATCATGGAGTTTGAAGGGAAAGAGGGTTTTGAACACATCGACGAATACAGCGACGGCAACACAAAGCGCGGCAAAAACCTGCGCGAAGCGCTCTGCAAACGGTTTGAGTTTGCTTCGCTGGATTTTCAATCCATCGAAAACGTGATCAAAGCCATCGGTCTTCCCGAATGTGAGCTCTGCACATACTGCTTGAACGGAAAGGAATAAACGTTATGCACAACAATTCAAGATCCGACTCCTACGCGGCGGCGGGCGTTGATATTACCGCCGGTTACAAAGCCGTAGAACTCATGAAACAGCACATTGCCAGAACCCGTAACGCCAGTTGCTTGGATGACGTCGGTGGTTTTGGCGGTTGCTTCGGTTTGCCGACCAATATGGAAGAACCCGTTTTGGTGAGCGGCACCGACGGTTGCGGCACCAAAGTGAAGATCGCGATGTTATTGGACAAGCACGATACCATCGGCATTGATGCCGTGGCGATGTGTGTCAACGATATCATTTGTGTCGGTGCCAAACCGCTCTTTTTCCTCGATTACATTGCTTGTGGCAAGAACGTTCCCGAAAAGATCGCAGACATCGTCAAGGGCGTTGCCGAAGGTTGTGTGCAGTCGGGCGCCGCTTTGATTGGTGGCGAAACCGCCGAGCATCCGGGCCTCATGCCGGAGGATGATTACGACTTGGCCGGCTTTGCCGTGGGTATCGTTGATAAAAAAGATATCTTGGATAACAACACCATGAAAGCGGGCGACGTCGTGATCGCTCTGCCGTCCAGCGGTGTTCATTCCAACGGCTTCTCGCTCGTTCGCAAGGTGTTCGACGTCGAGAACGCCGACTTGACGTCACCCGTCGCTGAACTCGGCGGCAAATCGCTCGGCGAAACGCTGCTGACCCCCACTAAGATCTACGTAAAACCCGTCCTCGCCCTGCTGGAGCAGGTCAAAGTCAAGGGTATTTCGCATATCACGGGCGGCGGATTCTACGAGAATATCCCGCGCAGCATTCCGGACGGACTCGGCGCCGAGATCAAGCGTGACGCCGTCAAAGTGTTGCCGATCTTCGATCTGCTTGCCAAAGTCGGTGGCATCGACGAGCGCGATATGTTCAACACCTTCAACATGGGTGTCGGCATGAGCATCGTGGTCGCCCCCGAAGACGCAGACAAGGCGCTGGCTGTTCTCAAAGAGAACGGCGAAGATCCCTATATCATCGGTAAGATCATCGAAAGTGACGAGAAGATCGCGATCGTCTGAGAGGACTTTACGTTATGAGTAACAAAGCACGCATCGCCGTTTTGGTTTCGGGCGGCGGCACCAACCTGCAAGCGTTGATCGACGCACAGCAAAGCGGCATCTTACATAGCGGTGAGATCAAACTGGTGATCTCCAACAATCCCTCTGCGTTCGCACTGGAACGTGCGGCGAAAGCGGGAATTGATACGTTGGTCGTCAGCAAAAAGGATCTCGGCTCGCAAGAAGCATTTGAGCAAGCCATCATGGATGCTCTGAATGAGAATGGTATCGACATTATCGTGCTCGCGGGCTTCATGTCGATCTTAAGCGAGCGGTTTACGAGTGCGTATCCGAAGCGCATCATCAACGTTCACCCGTCGCTGATCCCCTCGTTTTGCGGTAAGGGCTTTTACGGGCTCCGCGTGCACGAGGCGGCGCTGGAATACGGTGTCAAAGTCACGGGTGCTACCGTGCATTTTGTCAACGAGGTACCCGACGGGGGTGAGATCATCCTGCAAAAAGCGGTGAAGATCCTTAAAAACGATACCCCCGAAACCCTGCAAAAACGCGTTATGCGTTTGGCGGAATGGAAAATATTGCCCGCGGCGGTGGAACAAGTATCAGCCGCGATGAAAGGTGAGTAATTATGGCTTTATATGATTTGAAAACTCTGCTCAGCGAGAATACCTACCCCGGCCGCGGTATCGTGATCGGTAAATCGGCGGACGGCAAAAACGCAATGATCGCGTACTTCATCATGGGTCGCAGCGTCAACAGCCGCAACCGCATCTTCGAAAGCTTTGAGGGCGGCATGCGCACCAAAGCGTTTGACGAATCCAAATTGTCCGATCCGAGCTTAATCATTTACAATCCGTATCTGCAACTCGGTGACACCGATATCATCACCAACGGCGATCAGACCAATACCGTGTTTGACTATATCAAGGAACACGGCGAAGACGGTTTTTCCTTCGAAAAAGCATTGCACACCCGCGAATTTGAGCCCGACGCTCCCAACTTCACCCCTCGTATTTCCGGTATCCTGTACTATGCGTTCCCGGGTCAGACCTTCCATTACAAATTATCCATTCTCAAAAGCAACAACGGCAATCCGGATGCTTGCCAGCG
>JAFSGO010000119.1 GCA_017440765.1 Clostridia bacterium | reverse complement strand
TCTTTACGATTCCGCCGAAGAATTGAGTGCCAAACTGGAAACGCTCGCCGCTTCCCTCAGCGGAAAACGCGCCGATCTTGTTAGAGAACATCTCTTGCAAGACGCCCACCGCCTGCGCGGCGGCACGTATCCCGTCGCACCCGATCGGTATCTGCCGCTCATTTACCCCGAAGCCGCAACCGCTTTGGATTACGCAAAAGATGCGTTACTCATCGTTTCCGAAAGCGCCAAAGTGCGCGAGCGCGTGCGGACCGCCGAATGGCAACTGCAAGAGGATATGCAATCCCTCCTGGAAGAGGGCTGCTTGTGTCGGGAACTGTGCCGTTATCAGATGGATTTCGAAGACCTTTCCCGTCTTTTTGAAAAGCACCCCACCGTACTCATGGAAACGTTCGCGCACAGCAGCAACGATATTCCCGTGCGCGGGTTACACTCCCTCACCTGCCGTCAGTTACCGGTATGGTCGGGCGGGCTGTCACTGCTGTGTGAGGATTTGCAGGATTGTCTTTCCCGACACATGGCGTGTATCGTGCTCGCCGGCGCGGAAGAAAAGAACGCACAAACACTCGCCGAGGATCTGCAAAGCCGCGGCATTCCCGCCTTATACGCACCCGCTCCCGAAAAACCGCTTCGCGATCGCGTGTTGGTCCTGCGCGGCGGGCTTTCTGCCGGCGCGGAATTCCCGGATGCAAACTTATGCATCATCACGCACGGACGCATCACCGTCAATCGCCGCCGTCGGCGCTTGAACCGCACCGCGGGTGCAGAAATTCACAGTTTATCGGAACTGGTTGTCGGCGACTATATCGTTCACGCGGCACACGGCATCGGTCTGTACCAAGGTATCCACCAGTTAGAAGTACAAGGTGTTGTGAAAGATTATCTGAAATTGCAATACGATAAAGGCGATACGTTGTACGTGCCGGTCACGCAGTTGGATTTGGTATCCAAATATATCGGAAACAAGGACGAGGTCAAGGTGCGTCTGCACCGCCTGGGCGGACAGGAATGGCAAAAGACCAAAACGCGGGTACGCACGGCTGTCAAGGACATTGCCAAGGAACTCATCAGCTTATACTCGCAACGTATGGCAACACCGGGGCACGCCTTTGATCCCGACACCGAGTGGCAGTACGATTTTGAACGCCATTTTGAATACGAGGAAACCGAGGATCAGTTGCGTTGCATCGACGAGATCAAAGCCGATATGGAGCGGCCCGTTCCGATGGACCGTTTGTTGTGCGGCGACGTCGGTTTCGGTAAAACGGAAGTCGCACTGCGCGCCGCATTCAAATGTGTTTCCCAAAGCAAGCAGTGTGTGCTCTTAGTTCCCACTACTATCTTGGCGTTTCAGCATTACAACACGCTCGTCAAACGCTTCGACGGATTCCCCGTACAGATCGAAATGCTGTCGCGTTTCCGAACACCCAAACAGCAGGAGAAGATCCTAAAAGATATGGCGACGGGGAAACTGGATATCTTGGTGGGTACTCACCGCATGCTGTCCAAGGACGTGAAATTCCGCAACCTCGGTTTGTTTATCGTGGACGAGGAGCAACGCTTCGGCGTGGCGCAAAAAGAACGAATCAAGGAACTTGCCCCGCAGGTGGACGTGCTGACGCTTTCCGCCACCCCCATCCCCCGCACGCTCAACATGGCGATGAGCGGTATCCGCGATATGTCGATCATTGAAGAAGCCCCGCAGGATCGCCGTCCGGTGCAGACCTACGTACTGGAACACGATAACGGCATCATCGCCGACGCCATCCGCCGGGAACTGCGCCGCGGCGGGCAGGTATACTACGTGCACAACCGCACCGACACCATCGAACGCTGTGCCGCGGGATTACAGATGCGCATCCCCGAAGCGCGAATTGCGTTCGCACACGGAAAAATGTCTGAGGAAGAAATGTCGGATATTTGGCGGCAGGTCATTGACCATGAAATTGACGTGCTCGTGTGTACCACCATCATCGAAACCGGTGTGGATGTGCCGAACGTCAACACTTTGATTATTGAAAACGCCGATCGGTTTGGGCTCTCACAACTGCATCAGCTGCGCGGACGTGTTGGGCGGTCATCGCGCCGCGCCTTTGCGTACCTCACGTTTTTGCGCGGTAAGGTGCTCACCGACGTATCCACCAAACGACTTGAAGCGATTCGTGAATTCACCGAATTCGGCGCCGGCTTTAAGATCGCGATGCGCGACATGGAGATCCGCGGCGCGGGCAATTTGCTCGGCGCACAACAACACGGACACATGGAAGCGGTCGGATACGATCTGTACCTGCGCCTGCTTGCAGAAGCGGTAGACGAAGAAAAAGGGAAGCCCAAAACCCGCGAAGCCGAATGTCTCATAGACCTGCCGGTGTCGGCACACATCCCCGAAAGTTATATCGCTACTAACGCACAACGCTTGGATATGTACCGCCGTATTGCGGATATCCGCACCGAGGAAGATTCGCTGGACGTGTACGACGAGCTGATCGATCGCTTCGGCGATCCGCCCGCAGCAGTGCAAGGATTGGTCGAGGTCGCGCTGCTTCGTAACATGGCGGCGGCAGCGGGAATTTACGAGGTCAAGCAGACCGCCGATACACTGCTCTTATATCAGCGCACGTTAGACATGTCACTCGGCTCAAAGCTGAACGCGGCACTGCCCGGTAGGGTGATGATCAATGCGGGTCCGAAACCGTACGTCGCGGTTAAGATCAAACAGGGTCTATCGTCACTGGACGTGCTTCGTGAAGCGTTACAGGCAATCGAAAATAAGGATCAATAATAAAAACGGGGTGGCGCACGCCACCCCGTTTTTTACCATTTTTCAAACCCGACCAACAAGCCACCGCGTTCCGCGTAATAACTGCATAATCCTCGACACTCTTCGATCTCTACGCGTGCCAAAGGGAATTCACGCCGTATTTTCTCCGTTAACTGCTTCGCCGCTTTTTCATTTTGACAATGCGCAATGCGCACGCGACCGTTGCACAGTCCTTGCTCTTTTAAAAGCTCCACCACTGTTTCTAACGAGCGTTCTTCTCCGCGGCATTTTTTCAGTGGCTGCAAATCCCCGACGTCACTTGCCTGCCCCACAATACGAACGCCTAAAAACCCGACGATTTTCGCAACGGCGGGCGACACCCTGCCGTTTGCTGCAAAGTTTTTGAGCGATGCCAACACAAATAACAATCCCGTTGACGCCTTGTACGACTCTGCCATCGCGCCTAATTGCTCATACGGTACGCCTTCGACGATCCATTCTGCCAATTTTTCAATGATCAAAGCCGGTTCCGGCCCTGCGGATAACGAATCGATCACACATACCCGTCTGTCGGGGTGTTCCGCTTCGTACAACGCTTTTGCGGCACATGCCGCATTGTAGCTTCCCGAAAGACCGCTTGTAATGGTTACGCAAACAACGTCCTCGGCATCACCAAACGCTGCTAACCAGTCCGACGGGTTGGGGCAGGACGTTTTTGACGTGCCCTTGTAGGTGTCGAAATACACCATCATATCCTGTATATCCAAACTCTCGGTATCCGTGAATTCGCGTTCTTGTGTATGGATTTTTAAAGGGGCCGCCGAAAATGCTACCGTTTTGAGTGCCGAAATATTGGCGGAAGAATCCGCTACGATTTTAATAGTTCTCATCCGTTCTCCTCTTTCTGTTGGATTGCTCCAACCTTATCACAAAGAGGAAAGAGAGTCCACCTACTGATTAAAAACGCAAATTCTATCCTGCGTAGAGCCGGATTCTACCACATTTTCCGTCAAAAAAGGACAGGTTTCGTCTAAAACCTGTCCTTTTCGTATTACCATCCACTGATATGTGCTTTTTGGAGCGCTTCGGTCATTTTGCGGCTGACGTCGCCGTATGTTTCGGACAACTGTCCGATCAAGTCTTTGGCACGCTGTCGGTGTGTGGTGCCATCCACCGGACAGCGGGATTTGACGATCGGTAACCCCTCACGCTGCACGAACGCCGCAATCTCCTGCTCGGTTAAAAACACCATCGGACGAATCAGCGTAATGTCGCTGCGGTCGAGATAGCTTTTTGGCGAAAAACAACCGATGGTGGCGCCCGACAACAGATTCATCAGCACCGTTTCGGCGGCATCGTCCTGATGGTGACCGAGCGCAACCTTGTTACATCCCGCTTCTTTTGCCACGCGATGCAGTGTGCCGCGCCTGAGCCGCGCGCACAAGCTGCACGGGTTCTCATCACCACTATGTTCTTTTACGGCGTCCCACAACTTCGTGCGTTTGAGCACGTACGGCACCTCTAACCGATCGCACAACGCGGAAACGGCGGAATAGTCACCTTCTTCTCCGTTAAAAGCGGGATCAAGGGTAACGGCAGCCAGTGTGAACGGTTGCGGATAAAATCGGCGCAGTTCTGCAAGCAACGCAAGCAATGCTATGCTATCCTTGCCGCCGGACACACCGACCGCTATATGGTCGTCGGCTTCGATCAACCCATACGTATCCACCGCCGCACGAAACGGCGCAGACAGATCGCGCTTTGCAGACACCCTTTTACTCCCCTTTCTTTTGAAAAACGGCGGGAAGCGATTGCTTCCCGCCGTTTGGTGTTACAGTTGATTATTGCGGTCTTTTGCGGAACATGTTGAGGAGATCCTCATCATCGTAATCGCTGGAATCGGTGCCGCCCTTGCCGTCTTCCGTGGGCGGTACGTACGAACCGTCAGCCGAGAAACCGGTAGCGACCAGCGTGATGCACAGCTCGTCCTCCAGATTCTCATCGAAGGTCAGACCCCAGATCGTGTTAACGTCCGGATGCGCCGCCTCGGAAATGAGGTTACAAGCGATATCCACGTCTTCGAGCGGGATATCCGGCGAAGCGGTAACGTTGATGATCAGACCGCGAGCTCCGTTAATGGTGGTCTCAAGCAGCGGGCTTGCGATCGCTTCGCGAGCAGCGGTCTCGGCTTTATCCTTACCTTCTGCACGACCGATACCCATGTGAGCATAGCCAGCATCCTTCATGATGGCAGTAACATCCGCGAAGTCAAGGTTAATGACAGCTTCCGCGGTGATGAGTTCGGAAATGGACTGCACGCCCTGGCGCAGAACACTGTCCGCCGCCTGGAAAGCGTTTGCCAACGTGATGCGCTGCTCAGTGACGAGCTTGAGGCGCTCATTGGGAATAACGACCAAGCTATCCACGTGCTCACGCAGGATGGCAATACCGTTCTCGGCCTGCTCCATACGGCGGCGACCTTCAAACGCAAACGGTTTCGTAACGATACCAACCGTCAAAATACCCATTTCACGTGCAATCTCCGCCACAACGGGAGCAGCACCGGTACCGGTACCACCGCCCATACCGGCGGTAATGAACACCATGTCCGTGCCCTTGAGCGCGGCGGTGATCTCTTCACGGCTCTCTTCAGCGGCGCGCTGACCCTTTTCGGGGTTTGCGCCGGCACCCATACCGCGTGTCAGTTTTTCGCCGATTTGCAGTTTAATTGTCGCCTGAGAGCGCAGCAAAGCTTGATGATCGGTATTGATCGCCACAAATTCAACACCCTTGACGCCGGCCGTGACCATGCGGTTGAGCGCGTTTCCGCCGCCGCCGCCGACACCGATTACTTTAATTTGAACGCCGGTATCCAAGACTTCATCATCGTATTCAAAGTTCATGGAACATCCTCCTACCTTTTATTTCGCAACAGTTAATCTTCATTTACAGAGTCACTGTACATTATACTTCTTTAATTCTATCATGTCAACCCCATGATTTCAACACTATTTTTAGAAAATTTTTTCTTTTTTTAATTATTTGTTTCGGGCGTGTCATCGGCGGGCTCATCGGCGGGTTCTTCCGCGTCCTGTTCCAGCAACGAAGACGGTGTAAAAATAATGGTAGGGGTTTCCACCGTAGCATCGGAATACTGACTGACATTCAGCAGTCCCGTTGCCGTTTCGCCGTGGCGCGCCAAAATTTTCGGGATAGAGGTTGCCGCCACCGCGATCTCATAGGTGAGATTGGAATCGTTACCGAGCGCAATATCAATTTGATTTTTCCAGTTGACGCGGATGTCGGTGAGGTTTGTCATATCGATCTCGCTGACGTCGCCGAGTTTATACAGTTCAAACGCGGTGCAGATCTCCGCAATGATCGAAAGACTGCGCTCGTTGAGCACCTGCTTGCCGACTTCGTCGGTCAGCGTACCCGCCCCTTTCAGGTACATACGCCGAAGCGGGCGTTCGCTCTCGATCGGAATCTTTTGCAGGCCGATGCCGTTTTCATCCACCACGACCCAGCCGCCGTTCGCGTATACCGCGCCCATTTCCTCCGCTTCTGTAATGCTGACGGTGACTTCACGCTTAAAGCTGATGTCGATATCCACGTCACGCACGTAGACGAACTCTTTTTTAAGCCGTTTGGCGGCTTGTCCTTTGTTCACCGAAAACACGCTTTGTCCAACCTTAAGACCGCTCACACCAATGATCGCTTCATTATCGTACTGCGTATTTCCCAAAACGGTGATGCTGCGGATGCCGAGTGCGGAGGGCTTGTCCTCTCCGTCGGCCGTCGGCTTTTGAAGCGCCGCCGGCAACAGCAACACCGTCAGCACAAGGAGCAACACGTTCACAATTGACAGCACGACAAACAGCCGGAAGCGGTTTTGTTTCCGCTTCTGGCTGCTTTGGCGTTTCGGTTGTGAGCGCCTCTTTTTCATGCATCCGCTCCGTCGTAGAAAATATGTGCGCCGACTCCCGCAAGAGTCTGCGCCATGGCTTCGTAGCCACGTTCTAAATGCTGTAATTGCGTAATTTCCGTGGTGCCCCCTGCCGCAAGCCCCGCGAGCACCAGTGCTGCACCGCCGCGCAGGTCGGTACATTCCACCGCCGTGCCCGATAAGGCCTCGACACCTTCCACCACGGCAACGCGTCCTTCTACCTTTATGTTCGCGCCCATGCGCATCAGCTCACACACGTGTTTATAACGGCTCTCAAAGATCGTTTCAACAAACACGCTGGTTCCTTCCGCCACACAACAAAGCGCCATCACGAGCGCCTGCGCATCGGTGGGAAAACCGGGATACGGCAACGTGCGTACCGTGCGGATGCGACGCAACCGCCCCGGCGCGTTCACCAGTAATTCATCCCGCCACGCCGTGACCTGACAACCGGTTTCTTCAAACACCGGTATCAGTGCTTGCACGTGTTCGGGATAGATATCTTTCAAAAGCAAGGAGCCGCCGGTGATCGCCGCCGCCCCCATATAGGTTGCGGTTTCAATGCGGTCCGGTATCACCCGATGACGGCACCCGTGCAGACGGTCAACGCCCTCGATCACAATCGTTCCCTCACCCGCTCCGCGGATACGAGCCCCGCAAGCGGTTAAGAAGTTACACAGATCTACGATCTCCGGCTCTCTGGCGGCATTAAAAATCGTGGTGGTACCGCGCGCCGTTACCGCCGCTAACAGAATGTTCTCGGTGGCGCCCACGCTAGGAAACGATAACGAGATCGGACAACCGACCATCCTGCCGCGAACACGGCACAAGAGCCGACCGCCCTCCTCGTCAATATGTAATCCCAGTTGACGAAGAGCCGCCAAATGCAGGTCGATCGGGCGAGGTCCCAGTTCACAACCGCCGGGAAAGGTCAGCTGCGCTCTGCCGCTTTTTGCCGCAATCGCACCGAGAAACACGATGGAGGACCGCATTTCGCGCATGAGCGTGTCCGGCACCTCATACCCCCCAGCCTGCGACGAATCGATATGAACAGTATGTCCGTCCCGCTCAACCCGACACCCCAAGTGTTCTAAAATTTTAATGGCCGCGTGAACGTCCGACAGCAGCGGACAGTTTTCGATCTCACACGATTCGCCCGCTAAAAAAGTAGCTGCCAAAATCGGCAATGCGCTGTTTTTTGCTCCGTGAATATGTACCGCACCGTTCAAGCGGTGCTCACCTTCGATAACAAGCTTTGACACCGTCGTCCACCCCTATCTCCGAAATCAACCAATAAGGCCTTATACCTCATCCTATGATTTCGAGACAAAAAGGTGACAGCGCTCTATTTCGTGTTTATAAACTCTTTAACAACGGCATATATACGTTCGTGTGCATCCAGCACCGCGGCGTTTCCCGCCGCTTCGCCCATGCTTTTAAGTGTTTTGGGCGACAACGCCGTTTCCTCTATGGTATCCCACAAACGCGCATCTGTCAAATCTTTTTCCTCAATACAGAGTGCCGCGCCGCGGTCGGCGAGTGCCATGGCATTATAAAATTGGTGATTTTCCGCCACGTACGGTGACGGAACTAAAACAGACGGCTTTTTCATGGCGGGCAATTCGCTGAGTGTCATGGCGCCGCAACGCGAAACAACCAGATCTGCCGCCGCCATGCAACGAGGCATATCGTCGATATATTCGCGCACCTGCACGTGCACACCGTCCGGCGTGACACCTAATTCCGAAAGAAGTGCTAACATCTTTTGATAGTTCTCCCCTCGGCCGGTGCCGACGATAAATTGCAGTTTTTGTTCCTTTTGATTGCGTTTGAGCACACCGGCGATCGCCTCGTTCAAATGACGCGCACCCAAACTGCCCCCAAAGCACAACACCAGCGGTCGGTCATCCACGCCGAGCTCACGGCGCGCGGTCTGCGGATCCATTGCCGTAAAATCACGGCGCAAGGGATTACCGGTAACCACCACACGCGTCCCCTCCGGCAAATGGCGGCGGGCGGCATCGTCTGCGATCATGACCGCTTTGGCATATTTCGAGAGCATCTTAACCGTCACGCCCGGCAGCGCATTGGATTCATGTAACAACACCGGTACGCCCATTCGCGCCGCTTTTTGCAGTACCGGTCCACAAACGTAACCACCGGTGCCGATGGCAAGATCCGGTGCAAAATCTTTAATGATCCGTGCCGCTTCAAGACCGGCGGTGACCGCGTGGTACGCCGCCGCCACGTTGCGACCGATATTCTTCAACGATAAACGCCGCTGAAAGCCCTGCACCGTCACGGTCTTGAGCGGGTAACCCGCCGCAGGGACGAGCGTCGTTTCCATTTTTCCTTTGACACCGACAAACAAGATCTCGGCATCCGGATGCTTCGCTTTGATCGTATCGGCGATCGAGAGGGCCGGGTTGATATGTCCCGCCGTGCCGCCGCCGGCCATCAATATACGCATCGCTTACCCTCCTGCCAGTTGTTTTGTCTGTCGCGAAACGGACAACAACACGCCCATCTGCGCCAGTAACATCAGCAACGAAGAGCCACCGTAACTAAAGAACGGCAAACTGATACCGGTGTTGGGGAACGAGTTGGTAATAACCGCTAAGTTAAACACCACCTGCATACCGATCTGCGCGATCAGACCGATGGCTAACATAGAACCGAATTTATCGGGTGCGCGCATACCGATTATAAAACCGCGCCACACCAAGGCGGCAAACAGCAAGATGATCAAAACGGCACCGATAAAGCCGAGTTCTTCACATACGATCGCAAAAATAAAATCGTTTTGCGGCTCGGGCAGGAACGAGTGTTTTTGTCGGGAGTTGCCGAGCCCTTCGCCCATGAGCCCGCCAGACCCAATCGCAAACAGCGATTGCACCGTCTGCCATGCCGCATCGCGGCCGGTCTGTCCCGATTCATACACCACGTCCGAGGTATACACACCGATCGGATCCAGCCACACGTCGATACGGTCCTGCTCGTATCCCAAAAATACGACCATGACCACCACGCCGACCACACCGATACCAACGATAGTCCCAAGGTGTGGCAGACGCGCACCACCGATGAACAGCATGACCAGACCGATCATAAGCAACAAAATGGTACCGGACAAATGCGGCTCGATCAAAATCAACACGGCGGTGAAGCCGAGAATGCCAAGCAAGGGCAAAAACCCTTTTTTCAGAGATTTGATGCCTTCGGGATTGCGGGAGATCAAGTGCGCAAACAACAGAATGATCGCAAACTTCGCAATCTCGGACGGCTGAATACTGATCGGGCCGAGACGGATCCATCGATGCACGTTTTGAATTTCGGGGAGCAGCATAACCAAACCGAGCAACCCCCACGAGCCCAGCATGATCGGAACGGCAAAACGCCTGAGAATATGGTAGTCAACGAACGAAACGGCGATCATAATAATGACACCGATAACGGCATAGATCAACTGACGCTTGATGTAATAATAGCTGTCACCGCCGTTGCGATAATACGAATAGGCAAAACTGGCAGAAAACAGACAAACCAAACCAACCGCCAATACGACCAGCAGCAGAATGAAAAACGGCATATCGAAACCGTTGGCAAAAGAAAATAACCGCAGCCGGCCTTTACGCTTCGGCACGGCGTCATTCGGCGCCGCGTGTGCGGCCGTTGTCCGTTTTGCCATGATAGCTCTCTCCTTTAAAGAATGATTTTTACAGTGTGGTAAACAGTAAAGCGATCGCTCCGCCGATACCGGCTGTCAAACACGCGACGGCGACAATTTTGTTTTCGCTCCAACCGCATAACTCGAAATGGTGATGTAACGGGCTCATTTTGAACAACCGCTTACCGTGCGTCAGTTTGAAATAACCGACCTGCAGCATCACCGAAACCGTTTCCAGGAAATACACGATGCCCATCGGCAAAAGCAACAACGGTCTGCCGATGCCAAATGCCACCGCGCACAGCACACCGCCGATAAACAGCGAGCCGGTATCGCCCATGAACACCCGTGCGGGGTGGAAGTTCCACACCAAAAATCCTGCGATCGCGCCCGCCGCAGCCGCCGTAAAAACGCCGTAGCCGAATGAGTGGCCGCATAAGATCAGCAGGAACAGACACACGATCACCGAAACCGAGCCGCATAAGCCGTCGACGCCGTCGGTCAGGTTGGTGGCGTTGGTCATCGCCACGATGATAAACACCGCGATCGGAATAAACCAAAGATCAGCCGTCCACACGCCGTAAAACGGGATATGGATCTGAGCACCGCCCGTCAGATACACGAGCAGCGCGTATCCACCGGACAACGCGATCTGCAAGAGCAGTTTCTGACGGCTTGTCAACCCCAAATTACGCTTTTTGACCACCTTAATGTAATCGTCCAAAAAGCCGATCGCACCGAAACCGATCGCCATCACGATCCCGGCAAACAACCGCGTGACAGTTGCCAAGGTATCTGCATCGGTCACGATCTTGACCGGAAGAAACAACTGACAAATCAGCATCACAAACAACACCACGATCAGTATGGCACCGATAAAGATAATACCGCCCATGGTGGGAGTTCCCTGCTTTGCTTTGTGCCACGCGGGACCCTCGTCACGAATCGTCTGCCCGAATTTCAGCCGATGCAGCATCGGAATGAACACTTTTCCCAAACGCTCGGATAACACGAACGCCAACAGTGCCGTTACGACCCATACCGCCGATACCAGTATACCCATATTTTGTGCTCCTCATTTCACCGTTCAGGTGTTATTCTCGTCCAGCGCTTCCGCCACGATCTCACGTTCATCCAGATGAATCGTTCCGCTGTTTAATATCTGATAGGTTTCATGTCCCTTGCCCGCAAGCAAGATGGTATCCCCCGTTTTGGCATTGCTGATCGCCCAACGGATCGCTTCCGTCCGATCGGCAATCACCGTATAAGGGGTCTGCGTGTCGGATAAGCCCGCTACAACGTCGGCAATAATTGCATCCGGATCCTCGGTGCGCGGGTTATCCGACGTCACCACCACAAAATCCGACAGTGCCGCTGCCGTCGCCGCCATTTTCGGGCGTTTGGTGCGGTCGCGGTCACCGCCGCAACCAAACACCGTCACAAGCCGCCCTACCTTGCAGGCGTTCAAGGTCTCACAAATATTCTGTAACCCATCGGGGGTGTGCGCGTAGTCGATAACCACCGTGAAATCACGGCCGGTCGGAACGACCTCCGCGCGCCCTTTGATGATCGCGGCATCACACAGTGCCAAGGTGACCTCGTCAAACGAAATCCCCAACGTCAACGCGCAAGCGGCCGCCGTTAGTGCATTGTAAACGGAAAAGCGCCCCGGCGTTTTGAGTTTCACTCTGCCGATAGAACCGGTGGTTACCAACTCAAAATCCACGCCATCCGGCCGCTGGCGCAGGTTGTGCGCCGTGTACTCGGCATTCGCGCTTACCGCGGAATACGTGACTATCGGACACGGCAGATCCTCGCTCATCGTGTGATACCACGGATCGTCCACGTTCAAAACCGCCGTGTCGCTGATCGCAAACAGTCGCTTTTTCGCGGCAGCATACTGTGCCATCGTACCGTGATAATCCAAGTGATCCTGCGTCAAATTGGTAAAGGCACCCACCGCAAAGCGACACCCGGTAACACGTTCTTGATCGAGCGCGTGAGAAGAAACCTCCATCACCGCATAACGGCACCCGGCATCCACCATCGTCGCAAACAGTTGTTGCAGTTCATAGGAGTCGGGGGTGGTCTGTCCCGTTTGTACCACGCGCTCTCCGATCATATTTTGAATCGTACCCACCAAACCGACGGTGTAACCCGCTCGCTCCAAAATATGTTTGAGCAAATACGAGGTGCTGGTTTTGCCGTTCGTGCCGGTAATACCGATAAGACACAGCTTTTCCGACGGACGATCAAACCAGTTGGCACACATCTGCGCCCAGGCGCCGCGTGTGTCGTGCACC
>JAFSGO010000118.1 GCA_017440765.1 Clostridia bacterium | reverse complement strand
CGCCGGCACCGAGATGTGCATGCCCGGTGACAACGTCGAGATGGACGTTGAGCTGATCACCCCCATCGCTATCGAAGAGGGTCTGCGTTTCGCTATCCGCGAAGGCGGCCGTACTGTCGGTTCCGGTGTTGTTACCGCGATTAACGGCTAATCCCGTTATCTTGTAACAAAATCAAACGGCGTGTCCGAAAGGACACGCCGTTTTTTTGTTTCGATTGGTTTTTACCACGTGTGTATCGTTAGGGGGCGCAATACGCGCCCCCGTAACTTTTTCTTTGTGGCACGCCTTTATGGCAAGTCGAGTTTATAATGGGGGTGGCGTATTTCGCACCCTTTTATAAAAAACGACGCACAGACAAATCGAAATGCCCACCGCAAGGTGCGTGGCAAACTGTGAAAGTTTATGGTTCACCGCAGGGTCAATCTGTCCACACGAGCGTCGTAGAAACAAAACGAAAATAAAAAGCGGGGACGCGTACTGCGTCCCCGCTTAAACAAGCCATTTTTATTGTTGAGGCGTGGAACAGAGTGGAGGATGCGGCGAGCCGTAGGGCGAACCTGTCCACACGAGCGTCGTAAAGATAAATCGAAATTAAAGTTCGCGGGTGAGGGTGAAGGAATACTTATCCGTGCGATAATAGGCGCATTTATGTTCAATGCTTTGCCCCTGTTTATCCGAAATAACGGAATCCAGCACCAATACCGCTGCACCGACGGGAAGGTTTAAGCGCGAAGCGATCTCCTCGGACGCGTTCACCGCCATGATCTGCTGGCGGATATCCCCGATCTCGATACCCGCCAACGCATACAAGTCGAAAGTAGAAAACGGAATCCCGTCTTTTTCGAGCGATGCGGCTTGGGCATACATTTTTTCGCCAAACGGCTCACGAATAACCGATTGATACGTAACGATCGGATCACCAGCGGAAAATCCCGTTAAATGCAGACGGGACACCGCTTCGTCCTCCCAACAGTACAACAATCGCTCATCTGCTGTGGCGGAATTCTGCTCGTATAGATCGATCTTGGTATATCCGTGATACCCTTTTCCCGACAGCATTTCGCTGAACGAGCGAATCTTTTGTAAGGGGGAATCCAATTTATTGGTATTCACAAACGTTCCCTTGCCGTGCACGGGTGTGGTAAGCCCCACCGATTCGAGCAGATCCAATGCTTGGCGGACGGTGATACGGCTGACCCCGAACTCTTCACACAACATCTTTTCGGAGGGGAGCTTTGACCCTTTGGGATACACTCCCGAAACGATACGCTTTTCGAGAGAATCCTTTACCTGCATATACAAGGGCGTTTTAGCGTCGTGTACGATCATACCTTTACCTCTTTTCGTGAGCTATTATCCCAGTATAGCACACGATCACAAAAGACGCAAGTTATTCTAACGAAAGGTGAGAGGGGGCGTGGCGGTTTGCCCAAAAGCCCATTACCATGACCGCGCAAGCGGCGAGTACTCCCGCAAACAGCGGGTCGAAGGGTAAGATGTCCCACAACCCGAACACGGCGACGGTGGCGGGACCCAAAATAATTGCCGTCATGACAAACGGGCGGCTGATTTTTTTCGGCAGCCACAAGCCGCAGCACAGCGGCAACAAGAGGGTGGCACCGCGCAACCCCATGGACAAAAAGGCAAATGAGAGGATCGTATCGCCGAGTTTTCCCGTTGAGAGCGCCGCTGCCGCCAGAAGCAATACGACAATGCAGACGCGTTCGATCAAGGTGCCGCCAACCGCCTTAAACTTCTTAAAGCGGGGCAGGATGTCGTTGCGGATCACCGCGGCAATGCCCGAGGCGAGCCCCGCACCGGTGCCGACCACCGCAATGAACAGAGCACCCAATATAATACCGCCGACAAGAGGCGGGAAATATTCTAACACAAACGAGGTGAGCGCGGTTTTGGCGACGATTTCGGGATGCACCGAACGCATGTATAAGCCGACCAGAATACCGCCGATACCCACCGGAGGAATGATAAACGCACTGAGAAGGGCGCCTTTTTTGGCTTCCTTGGTACTGCTCGCCATGAAGATCGGCTGTGCGTAGGCCTGTGTGGTGACCACACCGAGTATGAGAGATAAACAAGCACCGAGATCCGTTCCGATACCTCGGGCAAACGGGCTGTGCAACGGCAGCCCTGTGGACGAGGAAAGCTCGCTTACAAGCGCGGTAAACCCGCCGATGCCGTTTGTGAAAACCAGCACCAACGCACCGCACGCCACCATGGTGGCGTATAACAGTATCATTTTGAAGAGCCCCGTGACGGCGCTCCCTTTCGTGCCGCCGAACACGATATACACGATCATAAAGGCGGCGCTGATGGCTAACGACAGCGTGTGCGACAGCCCGGGCCAAAACACGGCGATAATGGCAGTGGCGGCAATCAGCTGGGAAATGATGTTGATGAAATTGCCCGTTGCAGACAGTACGCTTGCGGTCACACCGCAACGCTCACCGTATTCTTTTCGGACGATCTCCGTTAACGTGCGGGAGTTGCTTTCGCGAAAGCGCTTTACAAACAAAAGTGCTAACACCAGACACGCAATACCGCCGCCGAGCGTAAACCACCAGGCGCTCATGCCGTAATGAAAGGCAAGTTGTGCCGTGCCGACGGTGGAGGAGCCGCCCACCAACGTGCCGGTAATGGCGCCGAACACGCCCCACGACCCCATTCCTTTCTTTGCATTCGTGAGTTTTCCCGAAAATACGCTTAATAACACGATAACGGTCAACGTGATGCCGATACCGATCAGATGTCCCACTTCCATGGTTGCCCTCCATAACTAAAAAAGCGGGGCGGCAGCGGAAACGCTGCCGCCCTATGCTTGCGGAATGATTAGTCTTCTACGGGGATCTCAATATCATACAGCGGCGGATACTGCTGGCAACCGAACACGTCGCCCTCGCCGAACGAGCCGGAGGGTTTCAGACGGTTGATGGTGAACTTGATCGCCAAAGCGGGATCAAATTCCACGAAAGCCGCGATACGGCTCTCCGGAATACCGTACAAACGGCAGATGGTTTCCTTGGTGAGAGCGCCCGATTTTTTCACCAGCTCATAGTTTTCTTTTTCACGGAAAATAATGTCGAAGGTGATGCGGTCGGTGCCCGCGTTCTTACTGCGAATGGTTTTTGCTAAATCAACCAGTTTTTTCGTAGCCATCGTTATTCTCCAATCTCAATCATTGTAATGGGGAAGAGCTCCAGCGGATCGTCCACTTCCACGGTGTGGTCCAGGGTCCAGGTGTAAGCGGGAGACATCTCCACGACCTCGTCCATGACGAACGCGGCGGTACCGGCGGTACCTTTGACTTCCGGCAAGCGTGCATAGAAGATCTGACGCGTGCCGACCAGTGCGACTTCCTCGGCAACCTCCTTGGTCTTGGCAACGCCTTCGACCACGACGAGCAGCTCGTGCGACTGGGTTTCTTTGATGGGCTCTAAGTCGCCCATAACACCGTTTTTACCGAATACACGGTAGCTGATCTCGTACCAGTCGTCGGGACGGCGCTCTTTAACCTGCGATTTTGCCCACTCCAACACCTTGTCGATGTTCTTGATGGTATAGGGATCGCGGATACCCGCCATACCCATGTAACGGTAGCCGACGAAACCGGAACCTTCGAGTTTTACCTTAACTCTGCCGTCGATCGGCACAAATTCCGCACCGGTGATGCGGCAGGTCTTTTCGTCATACTGCTCGTATACGCAGTTGCTCATGTCCATCATGCCGCCCGCCACGTATTCATAATACGGATTGGTGCGCTCGTACATCGCGTGACCTGCCACGGAAGCAGGGGTGCATCTCTGGAACGGAGCCATAGCGGTAACTTTGACGTCGTCCTTGGTAACGGTACCGATAACGCTTTCCTTAGCGCCGTACGGCTCGCAGCAGAACGAAGCACACTCGAGAACCTTACCGGTGTAGTACGCCATGTTCTCCGGAATACCCTCGTAAATAGCGGGAGCCGCGAACACGCACGCGTCGGAGGTACGGCCGCCGATGATGACGTCTGCGCCCATCTCCAATGCCTTGATGAACGGATGAACACCCGCCACGGCAACGATGCGCTCGGTCTTATCCAGCTCTTCAATGGTCAGATCGGTACGGCCATCGAGACCCTCGATCTTCTCGCCGTTGTTCATCTTGTTGCGGAGATACTCTTTGTCTACTTCGGAGTAGAAGTATGCCAGTTTGAACGGCGGCAGGTTGTGCTTTTTCGCCATGTCCTTGATGAAGCCGACGTACATATCCACGCGGCTGTTGGTGCCGGTATCACCGGCCGAGCCGATGATCATCGGTACGCCTTGCTCGCGCGCCTTGAGGAGCATCAACTCCAGATCGTGATACTGGTGTGCCGGGTGGCTGGCGCACTTGTCAGCGCCCAGCGGCACGGGACCGATGTCGTCACTACCGCTGTCGCAGCAATAATAATCGGGTTTGGTTGCGGCGCCAAGATAGAAGCTTTCTTCTTTGGTGGGTGCAAAGCCCAAATGCCCGTTCGGGGAAATAATGCGAATGGAATCCTTTGCCATTTTGCCAATCTCCTTTTTTGAAAACTTGATATAACTTGTTATATCAAGTAGAGTATACTCGTTCTGTTAAGGATTGTCAATACGTATTTATAAGAAAAAGGATAGAACTTGAAAATTGAACGGCAAAATGGTATAGTAAATACAAGTTGTTAAGTGCAGGTGGTATGATGAAAATTGTGGTACCCGATTGGAAAACGGTTTCAATCGGTGATTTGGACGAAGCGTTACTGACGCGCCTTGGCGAGGTGACGTTTTATCCCTTGACCGCGCAAGAGGAGTTGGCAACGCGTATTGCCGATGCGGAGGCGGTGCTGTGTAACAAGGCGAAGATGACCGCTGAGGTCATGGCGGCGGCACCGAAGCTTAAATATATAGGTCTGTTTGCTACGGGATATAACAACATCGATCTGGAGGCGGCAAAAGCGCGTGGGATCACGGTGTGCAACGCGGGTGGGTATTCCACCGAGGCGGTGGCGCAACATACCTTTGCACTGATCTTAGAGCTTGCCAACCGCGTAGCGGATTATCAAGCGTTGGTGCAGGCGGGCGGCTGGGTACACAGTGACGTGTTTTCGCCGTTTCGGTATCCCATGACCGAGCTTGTCGGTAAAACGATTGGTGTTATCGGGTACGGAAACATCGCCAAAGCGGTGATCCGTATTGCCAAAGCGTTTGGTATGACGGTACTCTGCTATACGCGTACCCCGCGCGAAGCCGAGGGGGTACGGTTTGTATCGTTTGAAGAGTTACTTGCACAGTCGGATATTGTATCGGTGCATTGTCCTCTGAATGAGCAGACACGGCACCTCTTCGACAGTCGCGCGTTTGCTCATATGAAAGATGGTGCGTGGTTTATCAACACGGCGCGCGGGCCGATCGTGGACGAGACGGCATTGCGCACGGCGCTGGAATCCGACAAACTCGGCGGCGCGGCGGTGGACGTGTTGCAAAGAGAGCCGATGAGGGCGGATTGCCCGTTGCTCGGTGTGAAAAATTGTTTCATTACGCCGCACGTGGCGTGGGCACCGCAGGTAACGCGCGCAAGGTTACTGGATTTGGTTTGCGAAAATTTGCAGGCGTATCTGGACGGTACGCCGCAGAACGTGGTGAGTTTAGGATGAGAAACAAAACTGGATTTGGATTTATGCGGTTGCCGCGCACGGCGGACAATAACATTGATTTTGAAACGTTAAACCGCATGGTAGATCGCTATTTTGAGCTTGGCGGGGAGTATTTTGATACCGCGTACACCTATTTGGAGGGTGAGAGCGAAAAAGCACTGCGCCGAACGGTGGTGGAACGCTACCCGCGCGAGCGTTTCCGCTTGGCGGATAAGTTGCCGGGGTATAAGGTGACGGCGCACGAGCAGTGCCGCGAGTTTTTCAACGAGCAGCTTGAGCGGTGCGGGGTTTCCTACTTTGACGTGTATCTGTTGCATTTCCTTAACCCCCAAAACTACGAGATTGCGGAAAAATACGATGAGTTTGGCTTTTTGCGCGAGATCAAAGCATCGGGCGAGGCGCGCAAAATCGGGTTTTCGTTCCACGGCAGCCCCGAACTGCTGGATACCATTTTAACGGCACACCCCGAAGTGGAAGTGGTGCTCTTACAGATCAATTATCTGGATTGGGACAGCGCCTCCATTCGTGCGCGCGAGCAATACGAAACGGCGGTACGCCACGGCAAAGAAGTGCTGATCATGGAGCCGGTGCGCGGCGGTCAGTTAGCGAGCGTACCCGCCGAAGCCGAAAAGGTCCTGCATGACCTGCAGCCCGAGGACAGCGTGCCGTCGTGGGCGATTCGGTTTGCGACGAACTTACCTCACGCATCGGTGGTGCTCAGCGGTATGAGTACGCCGGAGCAGATCGAGGATAATTTGAGGGATTTTGCGCCGCTTAAAGCTGAGGAGCGCGAGGCGCTTGATACCTGTGCCACCATCATTCGCGCCGAAACGGCGGTGGCATGTACCGCGTGCGGGTACTGCGTGCCGCATTGCCCGAATCACATTCCGATCCCGTCGTTTTTCGCCTGTTACAACGAGGCGAAGCGCGAGCCGAAGGATACGTGGAAGGTGAAATACGAGTACGACCGTATGGCGGCGGCGAATGCCGCGGCATCGGCGTGTATCGTGTGTCACGCGTGCGAAAAGCATTGCCCGCAGAAACTGAAAATTGCGGATACCTTAAAAGACGTCGCCGCGACGTTTGAAACGAACGAGTAAAAAGACCGCCCACATGCAACAGCATGCGGGCGGTTGTTTTTTAATAGGGGACGGAATCGGTTGAAGGCACGTTTTCGTGATACAGGTGGGAGTCCGAGGACAGCGTGCGCACTTTTGGGATGCTGTAGCCGTTTTGTTCGGCAAATTCGATGACCGTCATGCCGGAATGAGACAAGCCAAAATGCGTGCAGAACATCGGGTAGGGGATATCCAGCAGGGCGCTTAAAAATGCCTCGCCGAAGCCTGCGTGTGCAAACAACGCAATGCGTTTGTCGTTGCCGTTGATCACCTTGTATTTACCGGTATACCGCAGATGCTCGTAACCTAACGTTTTCAAGAACGCATCGGTGGCATCGTATACGCGGTGAATGCCGTTTTCGTAATGGTACTCGCGGATGTCGGGATGCTCATACCACCGATCGCCCAGATCGCGGATGGCTTTGGTGTTGAAAAGCTCTTTCGTCTTGGGATAGTAACTGATCCAGGTCCTGCCTTTGCCGTCTTCTTTTGGAATGGAGAAATCGTGCCACGCAAGATCCTCGTGCGCGAACGCGAGCAGTTCCGGCTCTAACCCCAGCGTTTCGCAGGTGGGCCGGGCGGTCATGATCGCCCGCGTGGAGGTGGAAGCGTAGATCTTATCCAGACCGTAGCGCGAAAGCCGTTTCGCCAGTGCCTCTGCCTGACGCTCGCCGAGCGGGGTCAACGAATCCGGATTGTAAATGGGTTCGCCGTGGCGGATATAATACAACAACACAAACAGTCACCTCATTAGCGGTTGTGATTTTCCTTTTTGTATTTGAGTGGCGTGGTGCCGGTGAACTCGGCAAACACCTTCCGAAAATAGTTTTCCGAGTGAAAGCCGACCTTACGGCTGATGGTGGAGATGGAATACTCGCTTCGTTCCAAAAATTCAATCGCCATATTGATGCGCACCGAGTTCAAAAAGCTGACGGGCGACAACCCTAATACCCGTTGAAACAAATGATACAAGGTGGATTCGCTGACACAGCAGGTTTTGGCAAGCTCGGCTACGGAAAAGGGGCTGTTATAATTCGCCATGATATATTCCATTGCCGTCTGCAGGGTTTTATCGACCTCGACATCGGTTTGTTTTAATTTGACGATCACCGTCTGCAACAGCTTGTAAAACCGTGAATACGCTTCCAGATTTTCGACCTGTCCGCCCGAGAGAAGCTCCGTGATTTGCAGAATATCGTGTTTTACCGTGTCATCCACATAAAGCAGCTGCGGCTCGTATTTGAACGTTTCGTAATGCATAAAGCAGCTGAGGTATAAGACCTCTATTTCAGGATCGCCATACCATTCCGAATAGCAACAAATGTTTTCGGGAATGAACACGACGTCGCCCTCGGTGACCTTTAGCTTTTTGCCCAAATAGATGTAGGTGCCGCTTCCCCTTAGTATAATGCCGAATCGGGATTTGCGTTTGTTGCTGTTGCCACGGCAAAAATGGTATTTCTGAAACATGTGTTTTGAGGAAGAAAGCTCCGAAACGTAAATGTTCTCGTTCATGACACACACCCTCAAAATGCAGAATAGTTACTTTTTTTGCAGTATGACATATAGAAAGAAATTTGTCAAGGCACTATAATAAAATTGACCTAATAAAAAATTGGGAGGCGGAAAGTATGAGAAAAATCAGAATCGCACAAATCGGTATTAACCGCTACAGCCACGCGCCGGATGTGTTTTACACGCTCAAATTGCACCCCGAGTTGTTTGAGATCGTGGGATACGCGCTCGTGGAGGATGAGCGGGAGACCTGCGCTTCCAAGATAGAGCAAGTCTTTGCGGGGTATCCGGAGCTTACGTTGGAGGAGATCCTGAACGATCCCACGATTGAAGCGGTCACCGTGGAAACGGATGAGATCCACTTGCTCAAGTACGCGCAAATGGCGGCCGATGCCGGCAAGCATATCCACATGGAAAAGCCGGGCAGCCAAGATTTGGCGGCATTTGAAAAATTGATCGAAACCGTAAGGAAAAACGGCAAGGCCTTTAACATTGGCTATATGTTCCGCTACCATCCGCTCATCTCCAAAGCGATCGAGCGAGCAAAGGCGGGCGAGTTCGGCACGATTTACAGCGTGGAAGCGCACATGAGCCGCTTGGACAACAACGCCGCCAGAGAATGGTTTGGCTCGTTCAAGGGCGGTATGATGTTCTATCTCGGTTGCCATCTGGTCGATATCGTGATGCAGATCCAAGGTACGCCGAAAAACATCATTCCGCTCAACACGGCAACGGGTATCGACGATATTCACACCGAGGACTTGGGCTTTGCGGTAATGCAATACGATAACGCGGTGTCGGTCATCCGTATGGGCGGTACCGAGGTTGGCGGATTTGATCGCAGACAGCTTGTTATCTGCGGCTCCAAAGGTACGATCGAGATCCGACCGCTGGAGATATTCCTGATGGAATCCCCGACCCGCTATACCAACTGCTCCAAGCAGACGCAGTGGATGCTGGATGAGAACGGCAAGACGGTGAAAGAGGAGAGCGACAGCGAACCGTTCCAGCGCTACTCGAAAATGCTGACCGCGTTTGCCGCCATGGTACGAGGCGAACAAGAAAATCCGTATACGTTGGATTACGAATTGGAACTGTTTAAAGTGTTTATGAAATGCTGCGGCATGTGATAAAAAGGAGTGTGTCAATTATGAATAACGGAAAGAAAGTATTGTTGATTGGCGGCGGCGGAACGCTCGGCAGTTACACGGCGGAGGAGCTGCTGCGCCTTGGTCACCGCGTGGATATCGTTTGCTTGGACGATATGGTTTCGGATAACGAAAACCTTACGTATTACAAAGGCGAAGCAACGCTTGAGTTCTTAAAAGAATTGCTTTCCAAAACGCGTTATGACGGTATCGTGAACTACATTCACTATAAAAAATACGAGGATTACATCCCCATTCATGAATTGCTGACGAACAACACCGATCATTTGATATTCCTTTCGTCGTATCGCGTGTATGCGGACGAGCAGCATCCCATTACGGAAGAAGCACCGCAGCTCATCGACGTCATTAAAGACGATGCGAAGTTTATTGCGACCGAGGATTACGCGCTGTCCAAATCCAAGGCGGAGCGGTTCCTTCACGACAATCCGTATCCGAAAAATTGGACCATCGTGCGCCCCGTCATTTCGTCCTCGCACAGGCGTCTCGATATTGTCATGACCTCGCGCAACGACGTGGTGGTTGCCGCGAAAGAGGGCAGAGCGCTCGATCTGCCGCTGCAGGCGAAAAACTTGACGGCGGGACTCGATTGGGCGGGCAACTCCGGCAAACTCATTGCGCATTTGCTGTTCAAGAAAGAGTGTATCGGTGAAGCGTACACCGTGTCTTCCGGTCAGAACTTGAAATGGAGCGAGGTTGCCGACATTTACACCGAGCTGCTCGGCGTGAAGTTTAACTGGGTGTACACCGAGTTCCCTGCCGATTCGTTCGGTTGGTATTACGACCGCGGTCTTGACAGATGCGTGGATTGTTCCAAGATCCTCAAGGCAACGGGGCTGACTCCCGCCGATTTTACGAGCATGAAAGACGGTATTGCGATCGAACTCAAGAAGTTGGGCGCGATCTGATATGCGTGAGTTCTGCAAAGAAACCGACGGTCTTTACCGCCTGCGCGTGCCGATCGAGAACATTTATACGTCCGTGTTTTTGATCGACGATGCCATATTGGTAGACTGTGCCTCCACGGCGGAGGACGTGGAGGCGTATATCGTCCCCGCGCTTCACAAACGGGGGCTTGCGCTGACCGATATTAAAGCGATCGTCATCACGCACGCGCACAGTGACCACAAGGGCGGGCTTGAAAGGGTGGTGTCCCTTGCCCCCGATATTGAGATCGTTACCGACGTGAAAGAATTGGGAAACGGGATCTCGACGTATCCCATGGCGGGGCATAGCGATGATTCGATCGGCGTTCTTGACGAACGAACGCGCACCCTGATCTCTGCAGATGGGTTGCAGGGCGCCGGTGTTGACAAATACCGTTGTTATACGCAAAACCCCGCGGCATACGTCCAAACTCTTGAACGGGTGCGAAACGATAGCCGTATTGAAACTGTGTTGTTTTCTCACGCTTACGAGCCGTGGAATGAGGATCGTGTGTGTGGGAGAGATAACGTGATTCGTTGCATAGACGAGTGCTACAACTATGTGAATACAGAATGAAAGGGAATGAACATGAAAGCGATACTGGTAAACGACGATAAATCCTTGCGCTGGGACGACGTGCCTACCGCTGTGTGCGGCGACGAGGATTGCCTTGTGAAAATTGAAGCGGCGGCGCTCAACCGCGCTGATTTAATGCAGCGCGAGGGTGATTATCCGCCTCCTGCCGGTTGCCCCGAGTGGATGGGTCTGGAAATTGCAGGCACCATCGTGAAAGTCGGCAAGGTGGCAAGCGAAAAATCCGATTGGAAAGTCGGGGATAAGGTGTGTGCGCTGCTTGGCGGCGGCGGATATGCCGAGTATGCCAACGTGAAATACGATATGCTGATGCCCGTGCCGAAAAATTGCTCCATGGTGGAAGCGGCGGCGATTCCCGAGGCATTTGCGACGGCATACCTCAACTTGTTTATCGAGGGTAAGATCAAAGAGGGTAACACCCTCCTCATGAACGCGGGTGCCTCCGGCCTTGCGAGCGTGATCATCCCCATGGCGAAAGCGTTCGGCGCACGCGTGATCACCACCGTGCTTTCCGACGAGATCGCCAATTCCATTAAACACTTAAACGCCGATCGCGTGGTCGTGACGACGAAAGAGGATATTTCTCTTGTTCTTAAAGAGGAGCTGGAAGCGGGACACGGTGTTGACGTCGCGATCGACTGCCTTGGCGGCGAGATCATGGGTAAGTGCATTCATTATCTCACGCACGGTGCGAGATGGATCATGATCGCGGCGCTGGCGGGACAAAAGACGGAGATCGATCTGAAGAACATCTACGTTCGTAACGTGCGGATCGTCGGCAGTACGCTGCGCTCCCGTACACCCGCGGTGAAAGCGGAGATTTTAGCGGGTATCGTGCGCGACGTGTATCCGAAGATCGAAGCGGGCAAGGTCAAGCCGACCATCTATAAGGTGCTGCCCATTACCGAAGCCGAAGCGGCACACGACATTCTCTATCGCGGAGAAAACGTGGGCAAAGTCGTGTTGACGGTAAACTAACACAAGACAAAAAAGAACCGCCCGAGCGCATGATGCGCTCGGGCGGTTTGTTTATGATTGCACGCTGAAGTTGACACCTAAAATGATATTGGTATCGATACTTCTATGTCTAAAGAAAACGCCATTGGATTTCGTTACCAGTATATATTCAAATTCAAATCCCGCATCAGCGTAGTTTATGATACATTCATAGGTAT
>JAFSGO010000117.1 GCA_017440765.1 Clostridia bacterium | reverse complement strand
TTACCCTTGATGGATTTTTGAACAATGGCGGTGGGCTTGCCTTTGCACTCGCGGGCGGCTTTGAACGCTGCTTCAATCTGATCAAAGTCGTGCGCATCAATTACGATGACGTTCCAACCGAACGCAGCAAACTTTTCCGGAATGGGGTAGGGGGAGGTGACTTCATCCAGCGTGCCGTCAATTTGAAGATTGTTGTTATCCACGACAATACACAAATTGTCCAGTTTTTTATGTGCCGCGAACATCGCCGCTTCCCAAACCTGACCTTCTTCAATTTCACCGTCGCCGAGCACAGCATAGGTGCGGTACGTTTTGTTATCCAGCTTTGCTGCAAGCGCCATGCCTACAGCAGCAGAGATACCTTGGCCGAGGGAACCGGTGGACATGTCCACGCCGGGCGTTTCGGTCATACAAGGATGTCCCTGCAGCTTTGCGCCGATATGACGGAGGGTTTTGATCTCCTCAACCGGGAAGAAGCCCTTATGTGCCAGTGCGCCGTACAAAGCAGGTGCACAGTGACCTTTGGACAAAACGAAACGGTCGCGGTCTGCCCAATCCGGACGGGCGGGATCTACGTTCAACTCTTCAAAATAGAGATAAGCAAGTACATCGGCGATGGATAACGATCCTCCGGGATGCCCGCTTTTGGCGTTGTGCGTGCCTTCGATGACTGCCATACGAATGTGTAAGGCGTTTTTTTCGAGTGCTTTGCGTTGTGATTTTTCCATCAAATGCTCCTCCTTTGACGACGGAAATTGCAGAATTACAATTATTGTACCACAATATAACAAAAAATGCTATACTTCTTTACAAATTTTTGACAGTAAAAAAGGTTGACTTTTTAAAGCTTTCCTATTAGTATAAATAAAGATTGTACAAAAGCGGAGGATAGGTAGTATGAACAACACGGAAAAAACCATGGAAAAGGTCGTTGCCTTATGCAAAGGGCGCGGATTTGTCTATCCGGGTTCCGATATATACGGCGGTTTGGCGAATACCTGGGACTACGGCCCGCTGGGCGCTGAACTGAAAAACAACATTAAGCGCGCATGGTGGAAAAAGTTTATCCAAGAAAATCCTTATAACGTCGGCTTGGATGCCGCAATCTTAATGAACCCGCAAACGTGGGTGGCGAGCGGTCACTTGGCTGGTTTCTCCGATCCGTTGATGGATTGCCGTGAGTGTCACGAGCGGTTCCGTGCCGACAAACTGATTGAGGATTGGTGTGCCGAAAACGGTTTTGAATTACCGAAGCCCATCGATGCGTTTTCACAGGATGAGATGAAAGCTTTTGTCGAGGAGCACAACATTCCTTGTCCGACTTGCGGCAAACATAATTTTACCGATATCCGTCAGTTTAATCTGATGTTCAAAACCTTCCAAGGCGTTACCGAAAATGCGAAAAACACGGTGTATCTCCGTCCCGAAACCGCACAGGGCATTTTCGTTAACTTCCCCAACGTTCAACGCAGTGCGCGGAAAAAACTGCCGTTTGGTATCGGCCAGATCGGCAAATCTTTCCGCAACGAAATCACTCCCGGTAACTTTATCTTCCGCGTGCGTGAATTCGAGCAAATGGAATTAGAGTTTTTCTGCAAACCCGGTACGGATCTGGAATGGTTCTCCTATTGGCGTGAGTTCTGCCACAACTGGTTGCTGGCAATCGGCCTCAAGGACGAAAACCTTCGTTTGCGTGATCATGATCCGGAGGAGTTGTGCTTCTATTCCAAGGCGACGACTGACTTTGAGTTTTTGTTCCCGTTTGGTTGGGGCGAACTGTGGGGCGTAGCGGATCGTACCGACTATGACTTAACGCAGCATCAAGAAACCTCCGGTAAGGATATGACCTATTTCGATCAAGAAACCGGCGAACATTATATTCCGTATGTTATTGAGCCGAGTCTTGGCGTGGAGCGCACCGTGCTGGCAGTACTGTGCGACGCCTACGACGAAGAGGTCGTGGATGCTGAAAAGAATGACGTCCGCACGGTCTTGCATCTGCATCCGGCGTTGGCACCGTTCAAAGCAGCAGTGTTACCGCTGTCCAAGAAGCTGTCTGACGAAGCTGTAAAGATCCGCGACGAACTGTCCCAATACTTTATGGTAGACTTTGACGATGCGGGTTCCATCGGTAAGCGGTATCGCCGTGAGGATGAGATCGGTACGCCGTTCTGTATCACTTACGACTTTGATTCTGCCAAAGATGGTTGCGTCACGGTACGTGACCGCGACACCATGCAACAAGAGCGTATTGCGATTGCAGACTTGAAAGACTATTTAGACAAAAAATTGATGTTTTAATCACACGGCCCACTGTATCTTGTGCAGTGGGCCGCATTTTTTTGTGGGCAACTACTATTTTTTGTGCTTTATCTGTTGACTTTTTTTGTCGAGAGCTGTATGATAATGATGTGTTTCATTTTAGTTGGAGGGTGCATGCATGAAACTTCTCGAAGAGCGCATCCTGCGCGACGGCGAATGTCGGCCGGGCAATGTGTTAAAAGTAGATAGTTTTTTAAACCACCAAATTGATGTCAATTTGCTGTGTGAGATTGGTCGAGAGTTTGAACGGCTCTTTCACGAAGCGGGTGTTACCAAAATCTTAACAGTGGAAGCGTCCGGTATTGGTGTTGCCTGTATCACGGCACAATTTTTTGGCGTGCCGGTCGTGTTTGCCAAGAAATCGAAAACCAGCAATATTGCGAATGATGTGTATTCCGCTAAAGTGGATTCCTATACGCACGGTGTCACCAACACGGTTATGGTGTCCAAACAATATCTGCATCCGGAAGACCGTGTGCTGATCATTGATGATTTCCTCGCAAAAGGGCAAGCTCTTCTTGGCTTGTCGGCGATCGTTCGTCAGGCGGGTGCGCAGATTGTCGGCGCAGGCATTGTAATAGAAAAAGCTTATCAAGGCGGCGGCGATCTGTTGCGCGAGCAAGGGGTTCGAGTAGAGTCGTTGGCACGCATTGCTTCGCTGGATCCCGAAAAGGGTATCACCTTTATGTAGTTACAAACCGCAGCAAATGCGGATGTAAAAAGAATAAACGG
>JAFSGO010000116.1 GCA_017440765.1 Clostridia bacterium | reverse complement strand
TTGATAACTTTGTTGCAAGTACGGAGTTTTCTAAAAAAGCTGCGTCGTATTTGGTTCAGTGTTTGGAACAATACGATCACGAGCAATTAGAGGACAAGCTTGCGGTCATGCATGAATATGAACATGGGGCAGACGGCGTCAAGCATGAAATGTCCGAGGCGCTTGCCAAGGCATTTGTCACACCGGTGGATCGTGAAGATCTTGATATGCTCAGCCGTGAGTTGGACGACGTGACCGACCTGGTCGAGGAAATCTTACAGCGGTTTTATATCTACGATATCAAGACGGTGCTTCCCGATGCCGTCGTTTTTGCCAAAGAACTCGTTAAAGCGTGTGACCATTTGGCGGATATTATGCAGGAGTTTGAGAATTTTAAGCGTTCCAAAAAGATCCGCGAGCTGGTTATTGACTTAAACAGCGTTGAAGAGGCGTGTGATAAGCTGTTTATTACCGCTATGCGTGATCTCACCCTTAATGCGACGACGGATGTTTTGGAAACTGTTTCGTGGCGTAAGATCTACGAAAGCTTTGAAGCGTGCGCGGATGCCTGTGAGCACGCAGCCGAGTGCGTTGGCTCGGTCATTATTAAAAATACGTAAAAGCGGAGCATCATCCCATGCCGCGTTGTTGGTTTGGGCTGATGCTCTTTTTGGAAATACAAACGAAAAGGAGTAACAAAACATGACGATTTTCTCAATTTTTACACTGCTGGGTGGTCTGGCGTTTTTTCTGTATGGCATGAACGTCATGTCGGGCGGCTTAGAAAAATTAGCCGGTGGTCGTTTAGAAACGGCTCTTAAACGGATGACCTCTAATGCGTTTTCCAGTTTAGCGCTCGGCGCGGGTATCACGATTGCTATTCAATCCTCGTCGGCACTGACGGTTATGCTTGTCGGATTGGTCAACTCGGGAATCATGGATATTTCGCAAACCGTCGGCGTTATCATGGGATCCAATATCGGGACCACACTGACCGCTTGGATTTTGAGTCTTTCGGGTATTGATTCCGGTAATGTTTTTATTAATCTGTTAAAACCCGAAAATTTTTCGCCGTTGATTGCACTTGCGGGTATTTTACTAACGATGCTCTCGAAAAAGGATTCAAAAAAGAGCATCGGTAATATCTGCCTTGGGTTTGCCGTTTTAATGTTTGGCATGGAGCTGATGAAGGATTCCATGGCACCATTGGCGGATAGTCCCGAGTTCGCAAGTATTTTGACTGCCTTTAACAACCCTGTTCTCGGTGTATTGGTCGGTGCGGTGTTTACGGGTATTATTCAAAGCTCGGCAGCTTCCGTTGGCATTTTGCAGGCCTTGTCGCTGACGGGCGGCATCAGCTACGGCATGGCAATCCCGATCATTATGGGTCAAAATATCGGCACCTGTGTGACGGCGCTCATCTCCAGCATCGGTGTCAGCAAAAATGCAAAAAAGGTTGCAGCGATTCACTTGTCATTTAATATCATTGGTACGACACTTTGCTTGGTGTTATTCTATGGCATTCACGCCATTTCCCCGTTTGGGTTTATGAATGATAATATTGAGCCGTGGAGCATCGCGTTGGTGCACACGATCTTTAACGTGTTCGTTACCATCGTGTTAATGCCCTTCTCTAAACAACTTGTCAAACTTGCGAATATGCTTGTTCGCGGTCGCGGTAAAGATAAGACATCACAGCCCCGTTTCTTGGACGAACGCTTGTTATCGACACCTTCCTTTGCAGCTTCGGAGTGTAACAACCTGACCGTTAAAATGGCGGAGTTGGCACAGTCGACGTTGCTTTCGTCTATTGACATGATTGAGAACTATGCTGGCAAAGATGCAGATGCGATCCGCGAAGCGGAGGATTACCTAGATCGCTATGAGGATGAGCTGGGCACCTATTTAGTCAAACTTTCCGGTAAAGAATTGTCCGACAGCGATAGCCGTAAAGTATCGAAACTCTTACACACCATCGGCGATTTTGAACGCTTAGGCGACCATGCACTCAATCTGTTAGACGGTGCTGAAGAGATCCATAACAAACAAATTCATTTCTCGGAAGATGCTCAGCGCGAACTCGGTGTCTTGTCTTCTGCGATCCGCGATATTATGGCGTTGACCGTCGAAGCGTTTGTGAACGACGATGTGGAGAAAGCAAAACGAGTGGAGCCGCTTGAGCAGATCATTGATCTGCTCAGTGCGGATATCAAGGTGCGGCATATTGAGCGCCTGCGTGCGGGTGACTGTACGATTGAACTCGGCTTTATTCTGTCGGATATGCTGAATAACTATGAGCGTGTTTCCGACCATTGTTCCAACATCGCGGTAGCGATCATCGAGCTTGGTCACGACAGTTTCCAAACGCACGAATATCTGAATGCGGTGAAGACCGACGACAGCGAATTCCGCACGCTGTTTGCCGAGTATCAAGCGCAATATCAGTTATAAGAAAAGCGAGTCACACATTGTGTGACTCGCTTTTGTTATCGGTTGAGCAAATAATAACCGAGGTTCAGATATGCGGCGAATAGCAGCCACAACAAATAGGGGATAAGCAAATAAAAGGCGGTACGATCGATCCTCCTGAACGCTACCATGGTCAGTACCACCACGGCAATGAGCAGCAACAGCCAGAAGAAAGCAAACAAACGCCACTCCAACCGGAAGAAGAAAAACGGCCATAACGCATTGATCGCTACTTGCAACAGATACAACCGCAACGCAGGACCGCGGTCTAAATCGTTGCTGACAAATACCAAATACGCCGCGATCGCCATCAGCGTGTATAGGATCGACCATGCCACGGGGAAGAGCCACGCAGGCGGTGCCAGGGGAGGAGCATTGAGCATCTCAATGTCAAAGCTCCCGCCGAGCAACGTGCCGATTCCCGCCAGAGCATAGGTGTACACCAAAAAGAATAGCAATACCTTCCAATCGATTTTCCGTCGAGTCATACGATCATCTCCTTACAGGATAGTATGCCCGTACCTAAAAAAATATGAGCCCCGCACAGCTGTGCAGGGCTCAACGTTTTACATCTTATAAAGTCTTAACAAGTTCTTTGAGGTATGCCGCAAAGTCGGTGCCTACTTCGGGGTGCTTGAGGGCGACCTCACAAGTCGCTTGTAGGATACCCAGCTTATTGCCCATGTCATAGCGAACACCGGTGAAATCCACACCAGTCATACCGGTGGTACGTGCCAGTGTTACCATGGCATCGGTGAGCTGGATCTCACCGCCGGCTCCGGGAGGCGTTTTGTCCAGAATATCAAAGATCTCCGGCGGAAGCACGCAACGGCCTAAAATGGAGTATAGCGAAAGAATCTCATTCGGCTTCGGCTTTTCGATCATATCCGAGACCGCGTAGATATTATCGCGCAACGGAGCTACCGCTAAACTGGAATATTTTTGAATCTGCTCGGCGGTCACTTCCTTCATGCCGACAACGCCCTTGCCGTATTCCTCGTAGGCACGGCACAGCTGACCGCAGGCGGGATCCTCACCGATGATGACGTCGTCACCGTACAATACCGCAAACGGCTCATCTCCGACGAAAGAACGAGCACAGTTTACCGCATGACCGAGCCCCTTGGTTTCTTTTTGACGGATAAAGGTAATGTTAGCAAGATTGGTAATACGGTTAAGCTCGTCGAGTGTTTCGGTGCGTCCGCTTGCTGCCAGTCGCTGCTCGAGCTCAATGCTGTGATCGAAATGATCCTCAATGATGCCTTTGCCGCGGTTGGTGATGATCAGAATATCCGTGATGCCGGCTGCAACGGCCTCCTCCACGATATATTGGATCGCCGGCTTGTCCACGATGGGTAACATCTCTTTGGGCATTGCTTTGGATGCCGGCAACACACGCGTGCCGAGACCGGCTGCAGGGATGACCGCTTTACGAACGCGATTTGACATAAGTACACTCCTCACAAAATAGATAATACGAAAAAGGCAAGATAGGACAAAGCCAAGACCAATAGTTCCGGTGCCATGGCCAGTGCAAACGAAACACCGCCGGATTTGCGAAAACCCTCATCATACGGCGTGAGGATTTCCCCCTCACGCTTTTTGGCTTTATTAAGAATCGCGCGCAAATATAAATAATTCCCAAACAATCCAATGAGCACCTTCACTGCCAAAGCAACCAACGAAAGCAACGATAGGATACTCCACAACAGCTGCCCTTGCTCGGAAGCGAGTATTCTTTGAGCCGCTTGCATCATGGCTTCCATAGTAGAGCCCCCCAGCATACCCTCCAGCTGATCCGTGACGGCTTGACTGAAAAAGCCGACCACCGTAGATACAATAAAGGCAATAACACCCCACAGAATGTTTTTGCGGTATAACAGCCAGTTGTACGAGAAGAAAAACGCTGACCAGTTCCAGGAGACCTTTGAACCGCCGTGGGTCATACGATAAAAGCGGGGGAGATAATAAGCGGAATTCGGACCGATCAGTTTTACCATGGTATCCACCGGCACACCGTCAATGGTGTCGGTACGCGGGACACCGCCGTACGGATCCCCAAACGGCTGCTGACCGAACGATGTATACGCACCGGCGTGCGGCGGGGTGTATTGCCCGACCGGCGGCCGTTCAGGAGACGGCGGTACAGCGTTTTGCGTTTGCCAGTCCGGTGCATCCAGCTCCTTACCGCACCGCGCACAGAATTCCGAAAATTCCGGATTATCGTAGCCGCACCGTGAGCAGCGCTTTTTGGGTGCCGCTTGTGCACCGACTTGTACCTGCTGTTCTTCGTGCCACGCTTTGCCGGTACCGTGAAGGTCGGCAAAATGGCAGTGCCCTTCGGTTTTCCAACAATTACGGTGATGCGGTGCTCCGCATTCGGGGCAGGTGACGATATCGTCTTGCTCACCGAAAAAATTGCCGCATACCGGGCATTTCTGACCTTCGTAAAAGAACATAACCGTGTTCACACTTTCCTACATGATAACCTTATTGTACAGCAAAACAACGCATCTTGCAACCGATTTCGATAAGGTTAATAAAATTTTAACATGCAGGCGTCAGGACTTAAAGACAGATTGCTTTCGCTTAAATCCCAAATGTTTTCCTAAGATCATAAAAGGTGCATACAGGAAGACATAGGCGATGGTCATAAAGAGCGGGCAATAACAATATAAGGCAACTTTTCTGTCCATGAGATACAGACCGGCTTGGTCCACAATATAATGCGCTAACGTGTTGGTGGGACCGGAAATATAAATAGCAGGACCGATCAACCCTACCAGACAGGTTATCACGATCAACAGTACCAAGAATAAACCAACGGAACGAATAAAAGGTTTCAGTTCTAATTTGGTGGAATGATACCCGGCGCGATAGCAGAGTACGAACAACGATGCACACGCACTGATGATTCCGATGATAAATTCGGTTAACACGCCTTTTGAATGAAAGAGCATTTTTATTGGAAAGTCCAGCAGAATACCGACGAGTAAGGAGATGCCCATAGAAATAAAATAATACGCAAAAACCTGATCGATTGACTTGAAAAACTTTTTCATGGTATCACTCTCCTTTGAGTGTATTATAGCATAAAAGCGGCGGAGCGGCAAGGTTAAATGAAATATGGCTCGCGCCATATGAAATAATCCTTACGGATTATGAAATATTTTGCTAACGCAAAATGTGAAATAAAATTCGCCTTTTAACATTTGCAAAGCAAATATTTCATACGCGCCAGCGTATTTCATAGCGAAGCTATTTCACTCGCCGCAAGGCGAATTTCATTGAAAAAAGGACTTCACTTTCGTGAAGTCCTTTTTTCTGGAGCTGGTGGACGGATTCGAACCCCCGACCTGCTGATTACAAATTGATTTTTAGGTGTTTGGTGCCGTTTGGTGATGTGCAAAAAACCTTGATATCAAGCGGTTTTTTAGAGGTTTGGGGTCGTTCGTGCTTGCTGTTTTCTTGGGGTTTATGAGAGTAATAAACCCCAAATAAGCCCCCTGCTTGGGGGCGCAGTTTCGGGCGTGATGTGCTATAATGGTGGTTGAAAACAAAAGCGAAGGAGACGATCGCCATAGAACAAAGGTGCAAACATTGCGGAGAAACGTTTAACGCTGAAGGTGAGGAGCTGTACTGTTCGGATGAGTGCTTGCAGTACGGATTGAATCGGGAGAAGAAGCGGGAGCCGGAAGAAGAACGTCGCCTCTGTATGGTATGCGGTAAGCCGTTTATACCGAGTACGCCGACGGCTCGGCTGTGCTCTGAAGCATGTGAGCTGAAGGCATTGCGTGATATGAAGCGCAGACGTGCCGCAAAAAGGAAAGAGGAACGGGGATCACCGGCACGATCGAAGCGGCGAGGGCCGTTGACGATCAACGATGTTGTGCGGTGGACGGTGCAGCAGTACAAGCAGACGGGACGCTTGATATCCTATGGCAAGGCCGTTGTGATGCTCGAAGCCGAGCAGAAATGGTAGGGACAAAACAGGCGCAAAAGTGATGCGAAAGGTAGCACAAAAACAGAGTGCTGCGGCGTGGGTCGGAGCGGGTGGATCGGGATCCACAAAGACCACTGCTGATAGGTGGCCCACCCTCTGTGCGATTCGCAAGGGTGCCGTCACCGTACACCCGAACCCCATACCCCCCACCACCCCGGGGGGAGTGTGTATAGATATGCTCCTCAATATTTTTTCTCACAAAAAAGCGGCCTGTGTTCACACGCTACAGGTCGCTCATCGGCGTGGAGTTCTCGCGCGTGCGCGCATGGGGTATTCCCTTTTGTTTGCATTTTGTTGCACTATGGTATATACTATAAGCACAGACAGGCGAGGTACGGACGTGAGCTTGGTTTTCCGAGACACCCATACTTACGACCCTGTCTTTTTTGTTACGTAATCGTGGGGCCTATTTGCCGTTTAAATGCCGATTTTAGGAGTTTTGGTTTGCGTGTGAGAAACGACAAGGGAAACGGTGTGCGGAACGATTTACGGTGCGTTTTGTGCGGTTCTCGGCGGCTGAAAGATAACACTTAAAGAACACTTACCCAAAACGACGTAAAGCCTTGCGGTGAGCGGGTTTGTGAGAAAGACACACAGACGGTATACAGAGCTATAAAAAGAGCGGGCGATCACCGGCAGGGCGGCGGTATTCGTCATACGCCTGTACGGTATTCGTTTTGGGGACATTCAAAACGAATTTCACGCCACGGGTGACGTGTTTTGCTACTGAATATTAAGTCGGTAACATGGGTCAGTAACATCAAAAACCGCGCAACCACGCGGGTTTGCGGTCTTTCTTGTTACCGGTTACCGATTTTTCTATA
>JAFSGO010000115.1 GCA_017440765.1 Clostridia bacterium | reverse complement strand
TGCAAACGAACTGGTCAATGAAAACAAATTGCCCACACCGTAATCAACAATGGCTACCATTACAGAACTCCCTTTGTGGACGGGATCTCGTCGGCGAAAGCGGGATCAATAGCAACCGCCTCTTTTAAGCTTCGCGCCGCCGACTTGAATGCTCCTTCAATAATATGGTGCGAATTACTGCCGGCGGGTTGCCGCAGATGCAGCGTGCACTCCGCGTTGCGCGCAAACGCGATCCAAAATTCCCAAACGAGTTCCGTGTCAAACGTACCCACCTTTTGTGTGGGGATGTTCAGTTCATACGCAAGATATCCTCTGCCGGACAGATCCACCGCCGATACGATCAGCGCTTCATCCATCGGCAAAATGCAACTGCCGTAGCGGGTGATACCCTTTTTGTCGCCCAAAGCGGCCTTAAACGCCTCGCCGAGCGCGATACCGATATCCTCGGTGGTGTGGTGGTCATCCACCTCGGTATCGCCTTTACAGGTCACTGTAAGGTCAAAGCGACCGTGCTTGGCAAACAAGGTCAACATGTGATCTAAAAAGCCGCAACCGGTATCGATGGTTGAAACACCCGTACCGTCCAAATTCAGCGTCAGCGCAATATCAGTTTCTGCTGTTTTACGTGCGATTTTTGAAGTTCTCATGATTATCCCTCCAAAAGTTGTTTTAACGTCTTGATCAATATCTGCATCTGCTCGGCACTGCCGATGGTGATGCGATTGTAATCTCGCAATTTGTCTTTATCAAAATGACGGACGAGAATACCGTTTTCCTTGAGCTTGAGATATAACTCTTTGCCGCCGACGGTACCATGCTTTGCAAACACAAAATTCGCCGCCGAATCGATCACGTCAAACCCAAGTTCACGGAGTTTAGCAGTCGTCCACGCGCGGGTATCCATGATCTTTTTGCAATTTTCTTTGAAATAGTCCTCGTCCTCCAATGCGCCGAACCCGGCCGCCATCGTCATACGGTTAACATTATAGGGGTTGGTG
The DNA here is from genome assembly GCA_017440765.1 of Clostridia bacterium. Taxonomy (GTDB): domain Bacteria; phylum Bacillota; class Clostridia; order Oscillospirales; family Acutalibacteraceae; genus RGIG3009. Next base: position 4,793 of record JAFSGO010000115.1, on the reverse strand, counting down.
GAATACTTGATAGTATTCAAATCACGGATCAATTCTTTACAAGCAAATCCCACACCAAGCCGGGCACCCGCCATGGAACGCGACTTAGAAAACGTTTGCGTTACCAAGAGGTTGTCGTAGGTGTGAATGAGTGATACCGCACTCTCGGCACCAAAATCAACGTATGCCTCGTCAATCACCACCACACTGTCGGGATTGCTCTTCACAATTTCCTCAATGTCCGAAAGCGGCAGTGCAAGACCGGTCGGCGCGTTGGGGTTGGCAATAAAGATCGTTTTCTGCTGCCCCCTATAGTCCGCCACGTTGATCGTAAAATTCTTGTTCAGCGGGATTTCCTCAAAGGGCACACCATTTAATTTCGCAAACACCGGATAAAACCCATAGGTAATATCGGGGAAGATGGCAGGATGCGATTCATCACAAAACGCCATAAACGCGAAGTTGAGAATTTCATCCGATCCGTTCGTGAACAACATCTCCTCGGGCGAAACGCCAAAGGTTTCGGCGGCTTTTTCTACCAGTAATCGACATTCAGGATCGGAATAGAGCTGCAATGTCGCGGCCGCCTCGGTTGCCTTTGCTATCGCTTTCGGTGACGGGGGATAGGGCGATTCGTTTGTGTTAAGTTTTACGTATTGTTGATCTTTCGGCTGTTCACCGGGTGTATACGGTGTCAGCTGATCGTATTTTGAAGTGAAAAAACGGCTCACTGTGTATCACCCTCCGTGCGTATGACTGCACTTTTTGCGTGTGCCGTCAGCCCCTCTGCCTTTGCAAAATAAGCGACGTCGTCGGCAACCGCTTTCAGCGCCTCACGCGTGTAGTAGGTGTACTGTGTTTTCTTAACAAAATCATCCACCGACAAGGGACTCGAAAAACGAGCCGTACCGCTGGTCGGCAAGGTGTGGTTCGGGCCGGCAAAATAATCGCCGAGCGCCTCGGGGCAGTGGCGCCCCATAAAGATACTGCCCGCGTGGCGGATCTGATCCAGATAATCAAAGGGATTATCCACGCACAGCTCCAAATGTTCGGGTGCGATCTCGTTGGCGATCTCGATCGCCGCCTCCAAGGTGTCCGCCACAATGATCTTGCCGTTTCGATCAATAGAAACGCGTGCAATATCAGCGCGGGATAATTGCGGGATCTGGTTTTCCAGTTCCGCCTGCACTGCTGCAGCGAGCGCTTCGGAATCGGTCACCAACACGGCGCTTGCCAGTTTATCGTGCTCCGCCTGGGAGAGGAGATCCGCGGCGACAAAGCGCGGATCGGATGCGCCGTCTGCGACGATCAGGATCTCGCTCGGCCCCGCGATCATATCAATGGACACCTTGCCGAAAACCTGTTTTTTCGCTTCCGCAACAAACGCGTTACCGGGGCCGACGATCTTATCCACCTTCGGTACACTTTCGGTACCATAAGCAAGTGCGGCAATCGCGCCCGCACCACCGATTTTAAAGATCTTATCCACACCGGCAACCGAAGCAGCCGCCAAAATAACGGGATTGATTTTACCGTCCGCACCGGGAGGGGTTACCATCACGACCTCGCGGCAACCGGCGATCTTGGCAGGTATGGAATCCATCAACACGGTGGACGGATACGCGGCGGTGCCGCCGGGGACGTATAAACCCGCGCGATCGACCGGAATGACCTTTTGGCCAATCACCACACCGTTTTCATCGTTGATAATAAAACTGTTCCGCAACTGTTTTTCGTGGAATTTTCGAATATTTTTTGCTGCTTTTTGAAGTATTTCCAAAAATTTCGGTTCCACGGTAGCAACCGCTTCTTCGATTTCTTGCGGAGTTACCTGCAGGGAGGTGAGAGTGGCTTTATCGAATTTTTCAGCATATTCGATCAGCGCTTTATCACCGTTTTGCTTGACGTTCTCAATAATGTCAGCGACAATTTCCTCCACATTGACAGCGGGCACGGCGCGAGCAAAGATCTCTTCGTTTTTGACTTCGCCGTATTTGAGAATCTGGATCATAGTTATACCGCCTCCGTCTGTGCGGCAAGTTCCCGCACGACCGTTTCAATTTCTTCGCTTTTGAATTTATAGCTTGACTTGTTGGCAATCAATCGCGCACTGATCGGCACGATGGTCTCGATCACCGACAAATCGTTTTCTTTCAGTGTCGTACCCGTCTCCACGATATCCACGATCACGTCCGACAATCCTAAGATCGGTGCGATCTCAATTGATCCGTTCAAATGGATAATATCAATATCGCGGCCTTTGGACAGATAGTGCTGCCCCGCAATATTCGCGAATTTCGTTGCCACGCGCAGCGTGCGTTGCGGATCATCACGAAATCCGTTTTGGGCAGCAACCGCCATACGGCAGTTGCCCATTTTCAGATCCAACAGCTCATAGACATCGGGTTCATACTCCAGCAAAATATCCTTGCCCGCCACACCGATATCGGCGGCACCACGCTCGACGTAAATGGCAACATCCGACGGCTTTACCCAAAAATACCGCACGCCGCACGCGGGATTCTCAAAGATCAGTTTTCGATTGTTTTCATGAATGGACGGGCACTCAAAACCGGCTTTTTCAAACATCGCCAGTACCTTTTCACCGAGCCGACCTTTCGGAAGAGCTACATTAAGGTAACGCGACTCATTCGAACCTTGTTTTAAAAAGGGCATTTTTCGCTCATCCTTCGTTAAAATACTCGCGAATACAGGAGTATTCGCTGTGTTTTTGCCTTGGCTGAACCAAAATTGCCTCTTTTTAAAATCTCCGACCGCAAAGCGCGGGGATTTCGAGGGGTTTTAAGTTCATTCGGGCGAAGCAAGGCTGACGCCTTGCGAGATCGAACGGGGTGAAAAGACCCGAAATCAGCCGCTTTGCGGCAGGTTCGAGTGGGTCGTGTTACCTTAAGCATTGTTTTCAAGAATTTCCACCTCGTTACCGCGCAGCTGCATCAACTGCTTATAGCGGATCGTTTCGGTTTTTTCACGCTGTGCCAACACACGGCAACCACCTTGTATCAGCTCTGAAACCTTGCCGCGGAGTACGGCAAGATCAGCCGTTTCATCATACAACAGGACAACGTCCACGTCATACTCGCTTACGGTATGGTCCAGCCGTTCCAGCATGTCCATATACACCGCAAACCCAACGGCACCCGATTGACGTTTCATTTTCTGCATCAGCTTATCGTACTGCCCACCGGATAACACTGCCGCGGGCAAACCGTTGATAAAGCCCTTAAAGACGATACCGTTATAATAATGAATATCGTCCACAACCGAAAAATCAATGCGGAGTTTTTCGCTGATCGCGTCGTTTTCCAAAGCGCGGATAATGTGCTCAAAATCCCCCCATGACGGCAGATCGGATAACAAGACCGATAACTTCGGCAATACGTTGCTTGGCTTTCCGACCGTGGTTACCACCTGCTTAAGGGTACCAATAGCCACATCATCCACACCGACTTCGCGGCAGATGTTTTGCAATTCGTGCGTATTTTTTTCGCCGATACACTTGAACAGCTCGGCTTTCTTTTCACTCGGCACACCCATGCGGTCGATCAAATCGGACAACAGCCCGATATGCGACACGTCCAAAATGCAGGCAGGGGAGATATGCTGCAGACTTTCGACGGCGAGGGTGAGCACTTCGCAGATGCAATAGTCGTCGATAGCACCCAGACATTCCAAGCCAACCTGCATGATCTCCTTAAACGAGCGTGAGCCCTTGGAAACACGATAAACGTTTTCGTTGTAAAACACCTTTTGCACGGTGTTCGGCTCGTCCTTGCTATTCTTGACGATGGACAACGTGACGTCGGGCTTGAGCGCCATCAATTTACCATTGGTATCGGTAAACGTGATAACACTGTCCGAGATCAAAAAATCCTTGTTGCGTGCATACAGATCATATTCCTCAAACTTGCTCATGGTATATTGCGCGTAACCGTAGGTATTGTACAGCGTACGCAAGGAGAACATGACGTTTTCAATAAAACCCAGTTGCATTATTTTTTCTCCTCTAACCGCTCGATTGCCGTGCGATACCCGCCGTTACCGTAATTTAAACATTTGCTGACACGCCCGATGGTGGCGGTGCTGATATTCACCTTCTCGGTGATCTTTTGATAACTGTCACCGTTGGAAAGCAAAATGGCGGTGTCCAGACGTTGGGACATGTCCTGTAATTCCTTGATGGTGCACAGATCCTCAAAGTAGGTATAGCACTCGTCAATCGTTTTAAGATTCAGGAACGTTTGAAACAACCGATCGATCGATTCGGAACGAAAATTCACGACAAACATCCTCTCCATAAATTTACTTTACCATGTTAACACTTTGTCGCACTAAAGTCAAGCCCTTTATACATAAATTATATATAAAAGAAACGGCAGGCGTTCTGCCTGCCGTCTTCATTTGAATGTGTTATCCCAACGTGGCAGCCATGACCGCCTTGATAGTGTGCATACGGTTTTCCGCTTCGTCAAAGACGATGGAGCGATCGCTTTCAAACACTTCGTCGGTCACTTCCATGCAATCAATGCCGAATTTGTCATACATTTCCTGACCGGTGGTAGTCTTCAGATCGTGGAAAGCGGGCAGGCAATGCATAAAGCGGCACTGTGCGCCGGCGGCATCCATCAGCGCGCTCGTCACGCGGTAGGGGCTGAGTTCCTTGATGCGTTCTTGCCATACTTCGGCCGGCTCGCCCATGGATACCCATACGTCGGTATAGATGACGTGTGCGCCTTTAACGGCGGTAATGGGATCGGTGATAAACTCCAAAATCGCACCGGTTTCGGCGGCGATCG
>JAFSGO010000114.1 GCA_017440765.1 Clostridia bacterium | reverse complement strand
TCTAACTGCTCGGTGACTTTCTTTTCCTCGTCACGCAGCTGTGCCGCGCGTTCAAAGTCCTGCTCGTTAACGGCGGATTTCTTCTCCGCCGAGAGGCGCTTGACCTCTTCCTCCAACTGCCGCACGTCGGTCGGTGCAGTAAAGGCGCGCAGGCGCACGCGGGACGCCGCCTCGTCAATGAGGTCGATCGCCTTATCGGGCAGATACCGATCCGAAATATACCGCGTGGACAGCTGTACCGACGCGACGATCGCGGCATCGGTGATCTTGACCTTGTGGTGCGCTTCGTATTTATCGCGGAGGCCTTTCAGGATCTCGACGGTCTCTTCATTGGACGGCTCGCCCACCGTGATGGGCTGGAAGCGGCGCTCGAGTGCCGCATCCTTTTCGATATATTTGCGGTATTCTTCCAGGGTGGTCGCGCCGATGACCTGAATCTCGCCGCGCGCGAGCGACGGTTTTAGGATGTTTGCCGCGTCCACGGCGCCCTCGGCGGCACCCGCACCGATAATGGTGTGGATCTCGTCGATGAACAGGACGACGTCTTTGGCTTTCGCGACTTCTTCAAGGGCGTTTTTGATGCGTTCCTCAAAATCGCCGCGGTATTTGGTGCCTGCGACCATACCGGTGAGATCGAGTGTGACGACGCGTTTGCCGCGCAGGGTTTCGGGAACCTCCTCGGCGATGATGCGCTGGGCGAGTCCTTCCGCCACGGCGGTCTTACCGACACCCGGCTCACCGATGAGGCACGGGTTGTTCTTGGTGCGGCGGGAAAGGATCTGCACCACGCGCTGGATCTCCTCCGCTCTGCCGATGACGGGATCGAGTTTCCCCGCGCGCGCCATTTCGGTGAGATCGCGGCCGAACTGGTCGAGCACCGGCGTTTTGCTCTTGCCGCCCGCTTTTTTGGAGCCGGCGGGAGCCGCGCCCGCGCTTTGCGGGGCAGCGCCCGAGAGCGTTTCCAGCAGTTCATCGGTCAGTTCCCCTGCGCGCACACCGAGAGTGGTGAGCAAACGCACCGCCACGCTGCTTTCGTCCCGCAAGACGGCAAGCAGGATGTGCTCGGTGCCCACGTACCCTTGCCCCGATGAAGTGGCTTCTGCCACCGACAGTTCCATGGCTTTTTTGGTGCGGGGGGTAAAATCGTTGGGACTAAGACGTGTCGGTTGACCGCCGTTTTCACTTTCCGTGATCTTTTCCCGATACGCGGCGGCGGTAATGCCGTGCGCACCGAGCAGCGTGCCGGCGACGCCCGTCCCCTCCATCAGCAGTCCCAGCACGATATGCTCGGTGCCGATGTAGGTGTGTCCTAACTGCTGCGCCGATTCGATGGCGAGATTCAGCGCCATATTGGCTTTTTCGGTAAATCCTTTAAAGCGATACATACGATCACTCCTTATTGTAATCTTTCGCGAACGAGTGCCGCGCGGCGGCGGTCGCGTTCGGCGGGTTCCAGTTCGCATCCCGCCTGCTGCATGAGAGCGGCGGGCTGGGCATCCACCATTAAATGGCTGATGCCGTTTAGGTCGACCGACGTAAGGATACCCATCGCGGCGCCCATGCGCACGTGGGAAATTAAGGACATAAATTCTTTGCCCGATAACAGCCGCGCGTTCTGCAAAATACCGAGCGAACGGTAGATGCGGTCTTCCAGTGCGGGGGTCGCGCGCAGTTGCTCGCGGTAACCGCGTTCTTCTTTGACGATCTGTGCGACGATGCTCTTTAAATTCTCGATGGCTTCCTGCTCGGTGATGCCGAGCGTGACCTGATTCGAGAGCTGATACATCGCGCCCTCCGACCGACTGCCCTCGCCGTACATACCGCGAATGGTGAGCCCCAATTTGGAAACGGTGTTGGCGAGCTGCTGGATCACGCCTTTTTCCTGGAGCGCCGGCAGGTGCAGCATCACCGAAGCGCGCATGCCCGTGCCGAGATTGGTGGGACATTGCGTGAGATATCCCAGACGGTCGTCAAACGCAAAATGTAGGCGCGCATCCAGAAAATCGTCCCAACAGTTTGCCGCGGTGAACGCTTCGTCCAGTGCCAGCCCTGCGTGCATCGCCTGAATACGGACGTGATCTTCTTCGCCGATCATCACGCTGACGCTTTCATCGGGAGAGAGCAACAGCGCCTCGCCCTCGGGGTGTGCGGTGAAATTCGGGCTGATAAGGTGCCGTTCTACCATGGAGAGCGCATCCCACTCCGATAATTCGGTCATGCGGATACACTGAAAAGCACCGCTACCGTCCTGCGGGAATGCCTCGAAAATCTGCCCGATCACCTCTTCCCGCTGTTCGGCGGTCATGCCTGCGGGGAAAGGCAGGTGGTTTAAGTTACGGGCAAAACGGACGCGGGTACTGACCACGACGTCGCCGTCGGTACCGCTTTTTTGATACCATTTTGCGGTCATTTCGCATCCCCCTCCTCTAATTCGCGGATCCGATCACGCAGTGCGGCGCACTGCTCGTATTCCTGATTCGCAATATGCGCGGCAAGCTGCTCGCGCAGTGCTTTGAGTTCGTGTTCTTTTTTGACCGTTTCATCTGCTTTTTCCGCCACCTTACCGGTGTGCTGGGTCTTACCGTGGATGCGTTGGATGGACGGCAACAGACGATCGTAAAACGTGCGGTAACAAGTGGGGCAACCGGGTCTGCCCATCTCGGCAATTTCCTTAAAACTGCGTCCGCAATCCTCACAACGCACGGCATCCTCCGGCGCACGCTTGGCGGGCTCTAAAAACAAGGAGCCCCAAAAATCGTTAAGATCGAAACCTAAGCCACCGAACGCGGTGTTAACCCCCTGCTCGGCGGCGCAGTGCGCACACAGATTCCACTGGGTGGTTTTACCGTTAACGGTTTTGGTAATATGGGTCGTCGCGGGATATTTCCCGCAGTGATCACAATTCATACTGTTACCTCCTTAAATGTATGCCGCTAACATGTGCTTTAAGAGTGACGCCCGCAAACGGTCACGGGTCTCCACCGGGACGTCGCGGTACGCGCGGTCGGACAGCGCTGCCGCCATCACGCCCGCCGCTTGCTTACTCAAAAAGCCCTGATACACCATGCTTTGTAAGATCGACTCCGCCGCCGCGGGAACGAGTTCGTCGCCAATGGAGTTAACGATATGCATCAGTGGTGTTGCTTCCCGTTGCGGAGCCACCCGACGGATGCGGATGTACCCCCCGCCGCCGCGCCGACTTTCCACTACGTACCCCTGCTGCGGGGTAAACCGCGAAGTCAGCACGTAGGTGATCTGACTCGGCACGCAACCGAGCTGTTCCGCCAATTCGTTGCGGCGCAACTGAGCCGCGCCGTCCTCCGCCTGTTCCATCATACTCATAATATAGGCGGTTATCGCATCGCTGATACGCATAGGATCACTTCCTTTGTTTGCAGTATATCCTAAAAGTCAAATAAAGTCAAAGTCAAATAAAGTCAAATCAGTTTATATTTTTGCGATTTTCGGAGTTTAGCACCGTTTTGCTCTTGTTTTCTCCCGAAATCAAGTTTTTTCAAATTTTCTTCACTCATCGTGTATCGCGGCATAGGATGAAATGAAAGCAGGAATTAAGGTGACGCGACCCGCTCGAACCTGCCGCAAGGCGGCTGATTTCGGGTCTTTTCACTCCATTCGCTCTCGCAAGGCGTCAGCATTGCTTCGCCCGAATGAATTTAAAATCCCTCGAAATCCCCTCGCTTTGCGGTCGGAGATTTTAAAAAGAGGCAATTTTGGTTCAGTCAAGGCAAAAACGCAGCGAATACTGTCGTATTCGCGAGTATTTTAACGAAGGATGAGCGAAAATTGCCCTTTTTAAAACAAGGTTCGAATGAGTCGCGTCACCTTAAACACCTGTGGTTTCGAGGAAAGGGGGATATCCGAATATGTGTCTGCGTAATCTCTTCTGTGGTGAGGCGAATTGCTCTTGGCTGCTCTTCATCATCGTGATTCTGTTGCTTATCGACAACAGCGATTGCGGCAACGATTGCTACAATGGTTGCAACAACGGCTGCTACAATGAGCGCAACAACGGTTGCGGCTGCGGCTGCTAATATCTCTTAAAAGTGAAGGGAGAACTGTTTTATGTGTCTGAGAAACTTATTCTGCGGTGACGTCAACTGCACTTGGCTGCTTTTCATCATCGTCATCCTGCTGCTCATCGACAATAACGACTGCGGCTGCGATTGCGGCTGCTGATCGGTCGGTCTGAATCGGGCGCCCGCTGTGATCAAACGGTCACGGCGGGCGCCCTCGTTATTGAGCCGAATTTGACAAATCTCGATTTTTTTGGTATACTACTTCCGTTGTGACAAAATTCCCGATTTTTCGAATTCGGAGGTACATCCATGCCAACAACCATTTCTGAGAAGCGGCGCAGCCGTTTGTTCGGTCTGCCGCTCACGCTGACGCACTACGTCATCGACGGCGAATCGCTGTTAGAACAAACCGGCTTGTTTTCCGTGACCGCAAAAGCGGTATCTCTGTCGCACGTTCGGAATATGGTGGTAGTACAGTCGGCTTTTCAAAAGCTGTTCGGTCTGTCCACCATTCACGTGGCAACCGCCGATCCGGCACTTCCGGAATTTGTCGTGCACAGCATCCGCGGTGGTGAAGCTTTTGCCGCCGCGTTGCAAAAAGCCATCGACGCTGCTTCCTGCCTGCGGCAATCGGCAACGGAGTAACGTCCAATTTAAGAGTGAGGATGGGAAACTATGGAACCTAAACGGAGACGCTTTGGTGACCGTAAAGACGGTTGGCGCCTGCGCCATACACAGTCCGTGTTCGCGGTCATGCCCCATTTGATGAAACGGCGTTCGGATGCCCAGGTCTTTTTCGACGAGGAGATCGATATTGAGTACCTTGAAAAATACGTTCGCGCCATGCGCAAAGAACACGATATGCCGAATTTCTCGCTGTATCACGTGTTTATCGCGGCGGTGGTGCGTATGTTTGTGTTGCGCCCGCGGTTAAACCGTTTCGTCATGAACGGCAAAACTTTCGCACGCAACCGCTTGACCTCCTCCATGACGGCAAAACGCAGCATGTCCAAGGATGCGGAGGAAGCCACCATCAAACCGCAGTTTGAAAAAGCGGATACCATTTTTGACGTCTACCGCCGTGTTAACGACGCAATGGAAAAAGAAGTCAAAACCACCGACGTGGAAAACAGCACCGATATTGCGGCGCGTATTCTGAATACCCTGCCCGCCTTTTTGGTGCGTGCATTCGTCAACTTTATCATTTTCATGGATCACCGCGGGCTGATGAACAAGTTTATCAACGATATCAGTCCGTTCCATACCTCGTTTTACATCACTGACGTCGGCTCGATCGGTATTCAACCGATCTACCATCACCTGTACGATTTCGGTACCACCTCCGTGTTCGTGGCGATCGGTAAAAAGACGATCGTTCCCGTGGCGGGTGCGGACGGCACCATCTCCACCAAAAAAGTGGTGCGCATAAAGCTCGTGCTGGACGAGCGTATTTGCGACGGACATTATTATGCGGAATCGTTCCGTATGCTACGCCGCTTGTTAAAGCACCCCGAGCAACTGGAAGTTCCGCCCACGGAATTCCCCGAGGATGAATGGATCTGATACACTCCCCTCCGCCCAGCGGGGGGGATTTCATTTTCCGGCCGCTCGTCAAGTTCCCGTTGACAAACCTTTTTAAAAAAGATATACTTTAGGATATATATCCATGGGAAAGGAAACGATGTTATCATGAACGATTATCGTGCCGAAACGCTTTGTATTCAGGGCGGCTATCAGCCGCAAAACGGTGAGCCGCGCGTGCTCCCCATTTATCAAAGTACGACGTATAAATACGATTCCGCCGATCATCTCGGCAAGTTGTTTGATTTGGAAGCACCCGGTCACATGTATACCCGCATCTCCAACCCCACCGTGGCGGCGGTTGAAGATAAAATCGCCGCCTTAGAGGGCGGTGTGGGTGCCATGTGCACCTCGTCCGGTCAGGCGGCTTCGCTGATGGCGATCTTTAACATCACAAGTGCGGGACAAAACTTCGTGAGCTTGTCTACCATTTACGGCGGCACCACCAATCTGTTCGCCGTGACCATGAAGCGCATGGGAATCGAAGTGCGGTTTTTAACCCCCGACATGACCGACGAGCAGGCGGATGCGTTGTTTGACGAAAATACGCGGCTCGTGTTCGGTGAGACCATCGCCAATCCCGCACTGAACGTGCTGGATATTGAGCGGTACGCGGCGCTCGCCCACCGTCACGGCGTGCCGCTGATCGTGGATAACACCTTTGCGACACCCGTTCTGTGCCGTCCGTTTGAGTACGGCGCGGATATCGTGATGCATTCCACCACCAAGTATATGGACGGGCACGCCACGGTGGTCGGCGGTGTCATCGTGGACAGCGGTAACTTCGACTGGGCGGCGTCCGGCAAGTATCCGGAACTGACCACCCCCGACGAATCGTACCACGGTGTCGTGTACACCGAAAACTTCGGCAAAGCGGCGTATATCACCAAAGCCCGCGTGCAGCTGATGCGCGATTTAGGGTCTACCCCCCAACCGCTCGCCATGTTTGTGTTAAACCTCGGCTTGGAAACGCTCGCCCTGCGCATGGAGCGTCACTGCCAAAACGCGCAGGCGGTTGCCGAGTATCTTGAAAAACACGAAAAGGTCGCCTGGGTGAATTACCCTGGTCTTGCCACCTCCGACCAACATGAGCTCGCACAGAAATACCTGCCGAAGGGCTGCTGCGGCGTTATCTCGTTCGGTGTTAAGGGCGGCCGCGCCTCGGCGGTCACGTTCATGGATTCGTTAAAGCTCGCGGCGGTTGTCGTGCACGTGGCAGATGCCCGTACCTCGGTGCTGCATCCCGCCTCCACCACCCACCGTCAGCTTACCGACGAACAGCTCGTCGCCACCGGTATCACGCCGGATATGGTGCGTCTGTCGGTCGGTATCGAGAACGTCGAGGATATCATTGCCGACCTGGAGCAGGCATTAGCAAACGTCTAAAGGAGGGCTTTTTGTATGCCCATTAAAATTCCCAATCAGCTGCCGGCAACGCAAACGCTGACCGACGAAAACATTTTCGTCATCACCGAGACCCGCGCGCTGACGCAGGATATTCGTCCCCTGAAAATCTTATTGCTCAACCTGATGCCGAAAAAGATCGTCACCGAAACGCAGATGGCGCGCTTGCTCGGCAACACGCCGTTGCAGGTGGAACTGGAACTCATCCACACCCGCACGCACCATTCGCGAAACACACCCGAAGATCACATGCTGATGTTCTACAAGACCTTTGACGATGTCAAAGAGAAAAAGTACGACGGCATGATCATCACGGGAGCGCCGGTGGAGCATCTGCCGTTTGAAGAGGTGGAATACTGGGACGAGCTGTGCACCATCATGGAATGGAGCAAAACGCACGTCACCAGCACCCTGCACATCTGTTGGGGCGCGCAGGCGGGGCTTTATTACCATTACGGTATTCAAAAACAGCCCTTGGATAAAAAACTGTTCGGTATTTTCCCGCATACCGTCGAGCATAAGCGGTCGATCTTGTTCCGCGGCTTTGACGAGGTGTTCAACGTTCCGCAGTCGCGGCACACCACTATCGACCGTGGGGATATCGAGCGCGTACCGGAACTGAAGATCCTCGCCTCCTCCGAGCAGGCGGGCGTGTACGCCGTTGCCACCAAGAAGGGGCGGCAGATCTTTATCACGGGACATTCGGAATACGATGCTACCACCCTGCGCGATGAGTATGAACGCGACAAAGCGGCGGGGCTGCCGATCGAAGTGCCGTTCAACTATTTTCCCGACGACGATCCCACCAAGGACCCGCCCGTTACGTGGCGCGGCCACGCAAATCTCTTGTTTTCCAACTGGCTGAACTATTTTGTGTATCAGACCACGCCGTACGATATTGATCAGATCAATTAAAAAAAACCGCGGTAGGCAACGTTGCCTACCGCGGTTTTTTTGTTGCGAATGCGGGGTAAAAGTCTCACCTCATCCGCTCACTCGAGGAGAAAACTTGAGGCGTGATAGGGAGTAAAAGAAGCGGGGGTGCGTATTGCACCCCCGCTTGCCTATTGAATTTGTCGTAAAGGCGTGTCGCACATGTGAAGTTGCGGGGCGAGACTTTCGCCCCTTGTTATCGGTGCGTCACACAAACAAATCGAATCAGTTGTCTTCGGGTTCCCAGGTGTTATCGGTGCGACCGCTGTAAATATCGGTATCGCTGTCCTCTTTGGCGGTTTCTTGTTCGGTTTGCGCTTCTTTCACCTCTTCCGGCTTGCGGAACACGAAGAAATAGAGGAGCAGACCCGCGCCCGCGATCAGCAGGATACCCGCGATCAGCAGGACGATCAAGCGCCAGGACAGACCGCCTGCGCTCTCTTCTTCCTTTTCACCGAAGCCGATGAGAGTATAGGTTTCCAGTGAATTGATCTTGAGCTCAAACATGCCGTTTTTCACTTCAAGCGTCTGCGGTGTCATCAGTTCGTCGCCATCCATGACGGTGATCGCAAACGCCGTGGATTTCTTCATCTCCGTGGGGATCGGCAACTGAACGGTATAGAGAACGTCCTCGGGCAACGCCGTCACCGGCACGTCCTTGCCCGCGCGAGAGATCATGAGTAACGACAGATCAAAGGAGAAGATCTGGCGCTGATCCTCGGAATAGCCCGAGAACTCCGATACGTTCGACAAGGCCGCCTGCACCATGGTGGGCGTGACCTCCGTGACAGAGGTGCGCACGCCGAGCATCGGGGTATTACCCGTGCGGCCCACTAATTTCTTGTAATCCTCTTCGGATACCAGCAAGCGCGCCTTGGACAAGAACTCTTGACGCGTTAAACCGAAGCCCTCCAGGAGTGCCGTATCGGTCAATGCGTTCATGGCGATCCTATCATCCTCCACAGCGGTCGTGCTGTTGCCCTTGACCGTTGCCGTGGTGGATGCCGTGGTGCCGGTAGGTGCCGCCGCCTGCTGTTCGGTGGTAGTTTCTTCCGCGACCGTCGTGGTAGCATCTCCGCTCACGGTGGTAGTCGTTTCAGCCGAAACCGTTGTCGTCACGGGTGCCAGCGTAGTGGTGGCGGTCGACGGCCGTGTGAGCGTTTTCTTGGCGCACGCCTCGTAGACGGCGGACGCCGTGTGGGTTTCCAGACCTTCAAAGGTTGCGGTCTTACCCTCGTCCACATCAAACATAGATGTTTTAACACCTTGGTCGTTCGTATAAACGGTTTCCTGCATTCCCTGCAAAACCAAATCGACCCGATAACCGCTCACCGGTGCACCGTTTGCATCGACCGCTTTGACCGTGAGCGTACCGTCGGCATTAAATGATGCCGTTAAGGTCACCGCGACGCGTTGCGGTGCCACGCTGTTTGCCGTCGTCGTGGTCGTTTCCTCGGCACTGACGCCGACCGCCATCACGCCCACTAAGAGCAACGCTGCCAGCAGTACCGCTACTATCTTTTTCATGTACAATTCCTCCTTAGGGTAGAGTGAAATATCCGAACCCCGTTTTAAAAAGGTGGGTTTTCGCTCACTCTACGTTAAAATACTCGGTAATGACGCCTTGCAAGACTGCATTGGGGTAAAAGCGCCGAAAGTTGCCGCGCGTGCGGCTGGTTCGGATACTTCACTCTACCCTCCACATAGTATGTTAAGGATACCATACCATAAAACTGTTTAAAAGTAAATGTTCCGATAAAATATTTTGCCCGATCCCCTTGCATTTTTCGGATTTTTACGCTATACTATAGAAAAGTTGTCCCATTTGGGACACTTTTGATACAATAGGGAGGGGAAGCCGATGGGGGTCAATTGTCCGTTATCTGCATTTTTTCTCTTTGACGGGCTGGGCGCGGAAGCGCTTCACGCGATCGAGCAGCGTTTGGAACCGGCCGTTTGCTACCGTCGCGGGCAGGTCGTGTACAACACCGATACCTTTCGCCGCGCCGTTGGGTTGATCGTGCGTGGGTCGGTGGTGGTCCGTTCGTCGGGCGAGGTGGTGATCAACCGCCTGCACGCGGGCGAGATCTTCGGTGTGGCGGCACTGTTCGACAGTGAGCAGGACGCCTACGTGACCGAGATTACCGCCGCCGAGGAGTCCGCCGTGCAGTTTATTCCGCAGGAGCTGATGTCACAGTTGCTCATGGAGTTCCCCTTGATCGCGGAACGCTATATTCGGTTTTTGTCCGATCGCGTGCGGTTTCTCAATCGCAAGCTTTCGGCACTCACCATCGGCAACACCGAAAACCGTTTGTATCACTATCTGCTCTCCCACCAGGACGAGCAAGGCACCATTCAGCTGCCGGGTACGATGACCGAACTGGCGAAAGCCCTTAACATGGGGCGGTCCAGTTTGTATCGCGCGTTGGACACGTTGGTGCAAGAAGGTATTCTCATTAAAGAGGGTAAAACGTATCGTATTTCTTAAGAAAGAAGGAATCTTGTATGAAAAAAGTAGTATCACTCGTACTCGCCGTATTGCTCCTCGCCACGATGGCGATCGGCTGTGCCAAAGAGCCCGCTCCGAAAACGACGGTTAGAATCGGCGCGATTCAAGGACCGACCGGTATCGGCATGGTGCATCTGATGAAAGCGGATGCCGACGGCACGGCTGCCAACGAGTACGAGTTCACCGTTTCGTCCGTGCCGCAGGATATCGGCACGCAGCTCGCTTCGGGCAATTTAGACATCGCCGCCGTTCCCACCAACCTCGCCTCTTCCCTGTATCAAAAAACGGCGGGCAAGGTGCAACTGCTTGCGGTCAACACGCTGGGTGTGTTGTATATGCTGGATAACGGCAACGGCATCAATTCCATTGCCGATCTCAAAGGCAAGACCATCTATTCCACGGGCGAGGGCGCGAATCCCGAGTACATTTTGCGGTACGTCTTAAGCAAAAACGGCATTGATCCCGACAAAGACGTGACGATTGAATTTTTGGCGGAAAACACCGAGTTAGTCGCGAAAATGGTAAAAGGTGATATTACACTCGCGATGGTTCCCGAACCGAACGTATCCGCTATCACCTCCCAAAACCAAGCCGTGAAAGTGGCACTCTCCATGAACACCGAATGGGAAGCGGTTGCCGGTGCCAACAACAAGCTGATGATGGGCTGTGTTGCGGTGCGGGCTGAGTTTGCCGAAGCCAACAAAGCGGCGGTGGACGCGTTCCTTGCCGAGTATAAGACCTCCATTGAGAAAGCCGCCGACGTGGAAGCGACCGCCGCGTTGTGCGAGAGCTACGGCATCATTCCCAAGGCGCCGCTCGCTAAAAAAGCCATTCCGAACTGCCAGCTTACGTTCGTATCCGGTGCAGATATGAAGGCGCAGATCGCGGGCTATTATCAGGTGCTCTTTGATGCCAACCCGAAAGCGATCGGCGGTAAATTACCGGATGATGCGTTCTATTATGCAGGATAAAATAAAAAGAGCGATCCGTGGGGTTGCGGTCGCGGTGTTTTGGATCGGGGTGTGGTGGTTGCTCGCCGCACTGGTGCGGCAGGAACTGCTCATCCCCACCCCGCTCGTGGCGGTGAAAACGCTGCTTTCACTCTTGCCGACGGCGCTGTTCTGGCAGTCGGTGGGAATGTCGCTGCTGCGTATCGTGCTGGGCTTTTTGGCGGCGCTGATCGGCGGTACGGCTCTGGCGGTGCTCACCACGCGGCTTTCTTTGATCCGCGCGTTGGTTGCCCCGTTGTTACACGTTATCCGCGCGGCACCCGTTGCGTCCTTTATCATTCTCACCTTGGTGTGGATCGATTACGACGTGATCCCCGCGTTCATCGCCTTTTTGATGGTGTTGCCCATCGTTTGGGTGAACGTGGAGGAAGGAATCCGCCGCACCGATAAAGGGTTGCTCGAAATGACAAAGCTGTACGCGGTGTCACCGCGCCGTGTGCTAACGCGGGTATATCTCCCCTCCATCAAACCGTATTTCGTGACGGCTGCCGTTAACGGACTGGGGTTTGCCTGGAAATCAGGGGTGGCGGCGGAGATCATCTGCCGTCCCGATCTTGCCATCGGCAACCGTTTGCAACTTGCCAAAATGACGCTCGAAACCCCCGAAGTGTTCGCGTGGACTGCGGTGGTGATCGTACTCAGCATTCTCTTGGAAAAACTGCTTCTGCGTGTGACGCGAAAGGAGGGCGCTCATGGTAACGCTTGATCGTGTTTCCTTTGCGTATGGGGACACGCCCGTCTTGACCAATGTGTCGCTGACGTTGCCCGAAAGCGGTGCTATCTGCTTGTTCGGTCCCTCGGGGTGCGGGAAAACCACCCTTTTGCGGTTGATCGCGGGTTTGGAAATGCCTACCCACGGCACCATTCATCGCAAGGCGTCGCGTGTGGCAATGGTGTTCCAGGAAAACCGCTTGGTGCCGTGGCTGACGGTCAAAGAGAATCTGCTGCTCGTCACCGACGACGATGCTGCGGTGGAGAAAGCGATTGCGGCCGTTTCGTTGCAGGACGTCGCAAACGAACTGCCCGACGCACTCAGCGGCGGGATGCAGCGGCGGGTGGCGCTGGCGCGCGCACTCGCGTTCGGCGGAGACCTGCTCTTGTTAGACGAGCCGTTCAACGGCTTGGACGACGCCTTGAAAGTCACTGTCGCCGCGGCGCTGCGTGAGCGGTTTGCCGAGTGTCCGATCGTCCTTGTCACCCATTCGCTTGACGAGGCCGCCTTGTTTGATGCGACGGTTATTTCTCTATAAAACCCACTTCCGCCCCGCTGTTGACAGCGGGGCGGAGTTTTTGTATACTAAATTACGTATAAGAACTTGTAGGAGGCGCGGCGTATGGAACGTGATGCCTTTGGCGCGGGTGTGGAACCCGGCGGATTACATTCCCGACATGAAATTAAAATTCTGATCTGTTACGTGTTGATCGCGGCGGGCGTGCCGATGCCCCGCGGCGACGTACTGGATATTATCTGCGGAAACGGCATGGCGAATTTTTTTGATACCAGTGCCGCCGTTGACGAATTGGTAGAGCTCGGTAACCTGCGCGAGCGGGAGGACGATACCCTTGCCGTGACCGAGGTTGGCTCTCACGCGGCGGAAACGCTGGCCGATCTTCTTCCCTATACCATTCGCGAACGCGCGTCCAAGGCGGCGGTACAGCTGCTCGCGCGCCGCCGCAGTGAGCAGGAAAATCACGTAAAGATCGCCAAAACCGAGGCGGGGGTCACCGTGACCTGCACCGTCGGGAACGAAGCGGCACCGCTGCTTTCTTTTACGCTGTTAGTGGCAGACGACCGTCAGGCCGCCTTGGTGCGCGAGCAGTTTTTGGAGGATCCGCTGCTCTTATATCAAAGCGTGATCGCCGTCTTGACGGGCGGTGCCCGCTTTGAAGCGAACGATCGAATCACGATTGATTTGAAGTAGGTGTAACCTTATGAGAAACCCCGTTATTCTCATTGTGGACGATGAAATGCGTATGCGCCGCGTCATCGCCGATTATTTGCGTATTAAAGGATACGAAACGCTGGAAGCCGCCGACGGTGTCGAGGCGTTAGCGGTGTTTTTTGAAAAACACCCGGATCTCGTGATCCTGGACGTGATGATGCCGAAAAAGGACGGCTGGCAGGTGTGCCGCGAGATTCGCCGCACGCATCAGACACCCATCATCATGCTCACCGCCCGCAGTGAGGAGGCAGACGAACTGCAGGGCTTTGAACTGGGCGCGGACGAGTACGTGGCAAAGCCGTTCAGTTTAAAGATCCTGTCTGCCCGCATCGAGGCGATCTTGCGCCGCAAGGGCGATACCGTTTTGGCGGATCCGTCGCGGTTACGCATTGATAAGCTCGCGCGCGAGGTGTACGTGGATAACACGTTGGTACAGCTCACCTATACGGAATTTGAACTGCTGGAATATTTGATGACCAACAAAGGGGTCGCGCTGTCGCGTGACCGTATTCTGGGCAACGTTTGGCAATACGATTACGACGGTGACGCCCGCACGGTGGACACGCATATCAAGAAACTGCGCAGTAAACTGGGCGAAGTCGGTAATCGCATTAAAACGGTGCGTGGCATCGGGTATAAGTTTGAGGATAAAGTATGAAAACTGCCGTCACACGTTTTTTTCGGTCGATCGCCGGCAAGGTGTTCTGCGTGTTCACCGTATGTATTTTGGTGCTGCTGTTATTTCATTGGTTGCTGAACGCTTTCGCCTACGCACGGCTGAGCGAACGGAAAACCGAGACCTTACTGACGGAGGCGTACGCCGATGCCGCCGAGGCAATCGCTGAACGCAAGCACCCCGCACACGTGCTGGAACCGTATTACACCGAGCACGGTATGTCGATCGTGGTACGTACCGACCATCAGGTAATATACGTCATTCCGCAACCGGACACACCCGTGTTTTTGTCACAGCCCTACACCCCCAAAAACAACGGATATCGGTTGGTGGAGCATGACGATCGTCTGTCCCTGTACGGAAAGGCGGACGGTGTTTACATTACGTTGCATCTGTCGATAAGTGAGCAAACGGCGGGCACGAGCAATCGTTTCTTGTGGTGGGTAACGCTCGCCACGCTGTTGCTCAGTTGCGTGATCGCCTTTGTACTCGCCCGCGTGTTTACCCGTCCCGTGCGGCGGTTATCCGACATGGCGGGACGCATGGCGCACATGGATTTCTCCGATCGCTACAACGGGGGCGGCAAGGACGAGCTCGCCGAGCTCGGGCACAGTTTAAACACCGTATCCGAAACGATGGAGCAAAGCTTATCGGAACTCAAGACCGCCAACGCGCGGTTGCAAAACGACGTGGAAATGACCACCCGCCAGAACGAAGCGCGCAGTCGATTTATTCGCAACGTCTCGCACGAACTGAAGACCCCCATCTCGCTGATTCAAACGTATGCGGAGGGGTTGCACGAAAACATTGCGGCGGGTGCCGCGGACCGTGAATTTTATTGTTCCGTTATTGAGGATGAAGCGGCAAAGCTTTCGCAGATCATTGCAAAGCTCACTACCTTGATGCAACTGGAAACAGGCGGTGACGAGCTGACCATTGAACGCTTTGATCTCTCCTCTTTGCTTTCGCGGCTGTTACAGCGTTACGCGCCTTTATTTGCCGAGCGCGCCGTCGCGTTGCCGACACTTTCCGACGAGCCGTTGTTTGTGTGGGGTGATGCCCTGCTGATCGAGCAGGTGCTCACCAACTACCTGACAAACGCCCTTCACCACGTCACCGAGGGCGGCGAGATCGGCATTGGCGTACAGCCGACGGAGCGTGCCGTGCGGGTGACGGTATTTAACACCGGCGCACCGATCCCCGAAGAGGATCTGCCGCATATTTGGGAGAGCTTTTATAAAATTGATAAAGCGCATACCCGCGCGTACGGCGGTACCGGTATCGGGTTGTCCGTGGTCGCGGCGATCATGCAGGCACACCGCATGCCGTACGGCGTACAAAACCTGCCAAACGGCGTAGAATTTTCTATTGAACTGCAACGTTAAAAACGGATGAGGTCACTTGACCTCATCCGTTTCTTTTTTGCGTTTATGGATAGCGACCGTCACGGCAAGCACGCGCTTGGCACCGTAGATCTTCAGCATTTTGGCACATTCGCTGAGCGTGGCACCCGTGGTCATCACGTCATCTACTAATAAGAGCGTTTTGCCGCGAACGGCGGGGTCGATCACGTCGAACACGCCGAGCACGTTGCCCGACCGCGCGTGAAAATCCAGTGCCTTTTGCGGCGGTGTTTCGTAAATTTTGGCAAGTGCCGCATACACCGGCAAGGATAACCGTTCGCCGAGCGCTTCGGCGAGCAGTTTTCCTTGGTTATATTCTCTTTTTCGCTCGGCGCGTCGTGTCATCGGTACGTACACAAGCCCGTCGATCGGCTCACTGCCGTATTCGCGGCACACCACCGTGTGCATATGATCGGCAAAGCAGGCGATCGCATCCGGATCGTCGTGCCGTTTCAGCCGTAACACGCCGCTGCGGGCGGCTGCCTCGTAATAAAACGGTGCCGCCACTTTATCAAATGCCGATCGCCGATTCCCACAGTCACAGTGCTTTTTATAATGCCCGCAATACGGGCAAAGCGGTGGGCGGATAAACGATAACTGCCGCGCACACAGCTCACAGCTTTGGTGCCACGGCGGAATGACCGTATCGCAAAATATACAGCGCTTCGGCAAGAAAATGGCGAGAAGGCACCGCCTAACCCTCTTCCAATTCATCACGAAAAGAATCGCCCCGCTTGTTCCAAAAAGAATGTAAGCCCCGTATACCGCAACGTTTTGCGGTGGTTCTTCACCATCGCGCCCACCGTTTCGCGGTCACCGACGGCGATCAACAGGGTTTTGGCACGCGTGACGGCGGTATACAGTAAATTGCGGTAGCAAAGCAATTGCGGCACGTGGCACACCGGTAACACCACCGTATCGAACTCGCTGCCCTGGCTTTTGTGTACCGTGATCGCGTACGCGAGTTCCAGTTCTTTGGCTTGCTCATAGGTATACAGTGCTACGCGGTCGTCGTAGCGAACTTTGAGCAGTTGCTCACGCGGGGAGATCTCCTCAAGGAGCCCGATATCACCGTTAAAGACACCCGTTCCCATCTCGCCGCTGTCTCGCGTCCAACCGATGTCGTAGTCGTTTTTGATATGCATGACCTTATCGCCCTCACGGAGCATCGACGATTCGCCGCTCCATTCGCGCTTGCTTTCGGCGGGAGGATTCAGTGCTTCCTGCAACCGCTCGTTAAGATGCACCGTGCCGAGAGGGCCCTTGCGACCGGGGCACAGCACTTGAATTCCGTCAAACACGCTGGTGCCGTACCCTGCAGGCAGGCGACGCGCGCACAGATCCACCACCGCGTCGGCGGCGGCATCGGGAATAAATTCTTCCAGGAAGAAACAATCGCCTTGTTTTTTGCTGAATTTCGGCATATCGCCCACCACAATGCGGTGCGCGTTGGCAACGATGTCACTCGTCAGCGCTTGGCGGAATACCTGATTTAATTTTACGACCGGCAACACGCCGCTGTCGATCAGATCGTGCAGCACGCTGCCCGCCCCCACCGCGGGAAGCTGATCGGTATCCCCCACCAAGATCAGGCGGCACGCGGGTTTGAGTGCGCGCAACAAGCTTTCAAACAACAGGGCATCCACCATCGACACCTCGTCGACGATCAGTGCATCCGCCTCCAGCGGATTTTTCTCGTTACGGTCGAATACGGGGGTGTCGTTGTCGTCCCATTTCACCTCCAACAAGCGGTGAATGGTGCGCGCTTCGCACCCCGTCAGTTCGGTCATACGCTTGGCGGCGCGCCCCGTGGGTGCGGCGATCTCTACCCGCTCGCCGAGCCCCTCCAGCAGGGCGATGATGGCGCGCAGGGTGGTCGTTTTGCCCGTGCCCGGACCGCCGGTGAGGATGAGTACCCCTTTTTCCACCGCGGCAAGCACCGCTTCGCGTTGCCGTTCTTGGTAGGTGATACCGTTTTGCCTTTCCATGGTTTGAAGATTGCGGCGGATCTTGTCGCTCACCTCGGTGTGAAAGCCCGTCATCAAGCGAATACGCGAGGCGGCGTATTTTTCCGCCTGATGCAAGGCGGGTAAAAACACAAACACCTGCTCGCCGATGCGTTCGGTGCGCACCGTGAAGTTGGCGGCCATGTCCTGCAGCGTTTCGCCGGTTTTGATGGCATCAATGCCCAGCATCTGTGCCGTGGCGGCGATGAGCTTGTCCGACGGCAGGCAGGTATGTCCGTTTTGCAGATTGTGCCGCAACACGTGGATCAGCCCCGCTTCAATACGGCGGGGATCGTCCGGCAAGCGATCCATGCTCATGCAAATCGCATCCGCGCGGTCAAAGGAAATGTACAGCCCCGCCGAGCACAGCAGATACGGATTGGAACGGATGGTGTCCACCGTAGAGGCACCCCACCGTTTCCAGCAGCGCAGGGCTTCGCTTTGGGTCAGCCCGTAACCCGAAAACGCGAGGATCACCTCGCGCAGACCGAACTGCTCGCGGTATTCTTTGGCGATCTTTTCCGCCTTGGAGGCGGTGATGCCGCGTACCTCGCACAGCCGCTCGGGTTCTTCCTCCATTATCCGCAGGGTGTCCTCCCCAAACTGTGCCACCAAAGCGGATGCCGTGACCGGTCCGATCCCCTTGATCGCGCCCGACGCCAAATACCGAAACACGGCGTCGCGGTCGGTAGGCAGTTCGTGTTCACAGGTATGCGCGCGAAACTGACGACCGAATTTGGGGTGTTCCACCCATTCGCCCGTCAGTTTCAGTTGTTCGCCTGCCTGCGTGGTCGGCAGGACGCCCACTACCTTGTGGAATTCGTCCTCCGCCGCAAGTTCCAACACCGTCCAGCCGTTTTCCTCGTTACGGAAAACCACCCGCTCCACGGTGCCGGATAACACCTGTTTTGCTTCGTCCATGCCTCGTTCCTCGCCGAACATATATTCTG
>JAFSGO010000113.1 GCA_017440765.1 Clostridia bacterium | reverse complement strand
TCAACGTGGAGGATAACGTGGCGTTCGGTATGCGCGTACAGCGCAAGGATAAAGCGGAGATCCGTGAAACGGTCGATCACATGTTGAAACTTGTCAATCTGGTCGGCTTTAACAAGCGCCGCATTGATACGCTCTCAGGCGGTCAGCAACAGCGTGTGGCGATCGCGCGCGCCCTTGCCAACAATCCGCGGGTGTTGCTTTTGGACGAGCCGCTCGCGGCATTGGATCTGAAACTGCGCAAGGATATGCAGGTGGAACTGAAAAACATCCAAAAGAGTCTGGGCATTACCTTTATCTACGTCACGCACGACCAAGAGGAAGCGCTTTCTATGTCGGATACCGTGGTGGTGATGGACAACGGCAAGATCCAGCAGATCGGAACACCGCAGGATATTTACAACGAGCCGCAAAACGCCTTTGTGGCAGATTTTATCGGCGAGAGTAATATTTTAGACGGTATCATGCACGAGGATTACTTGGTAGAATTCTTCGGCCGTAAATTCCGTTGCTTGGATGCGGGTTTTGAGAAAAAAGAGCCGGTGGACGTTGTGATCCGTCCCGAGGATATTGACATTGTTCCCGCCGACAAGGGCGATCTGACCGGCACGGTCACGGCTGTTACCTTCAAGGGCGTTCATTTCGAAACTATCGTCGATTTCAAGGGCTTCAAATGGATGATTCAGACCACTGATTACCATCCGGTGGATTCCGTCATCGGGATTGTGCTGAATCCCGAAGATATTCATATTATGAAAAAATCGGAATACTCCGGTGAGTTTGGTGACTACAGTTCGTATTCCGAAGAATTTGATGAAATGGCTAACCCCGAGATCGATCTGACCGAGGATGCCGCGGAGGCAGAGGGATGATCAAATCGAAAGGGGCGGCCGCACCGTTTGCGGTGTGGATGGCGCTGTTTACCGTTATCCCTCTCGGTATCGTGCTTTGGTTCGCGTTTACCGACGGCAGCGGTAACTTTACGCTGTCCAACTTATCTTCCATTGTAGACTATGCCGGCACGTTCGGCATTTCCATTGCGCTTGGGGCAGTCGCAACCGTGATCTGCCTTGTTTTGGCGTTTCCGCTTGCATATACCATTTCGCGCGCGCAGGGGCGCATGCAGCAGACGATGGTTATGATCATTATGCTGCCGATGTGGATGAATTTCCTGCTTCGTACATATGCATGGATGTCCATTTTGGAAAACAACGGTTTTATTAATCAGTTGTTGCGCCTTATCGGTCTGCTGCCGGAGGGGCAATCGTTGACACTGATCAATACAAACGGAGCTGTCATATTGGGCATGGTGTATAACTTCTTGCCCTTTATGGTGTTGCCGCTGTATTCGGTTATGGCAAAGATCGATAACAGCGTGATCGAAGCCGCGCAGGATCTCGGCTCGAACATCCTGCAGGTGTTCCGTAAAGTCATTATCCCGCTGTCGGTGCCCGGTATGCTCAGCGGTATTACCATGGTGTTTGTCCCCGCCGTCAGTACCTTTGTTATTACGAAACTGCTCGGCGGCAGTAAAACGCTGATGATCGGCGATACCATTGAAACCATGTTTATCGGTCAAGGCGCGGACTATCACGTTGGCGCTACCTTGTCGCTCGTGTTAATGGTCATGATCCTCATTTGCATGGCCATTACCGGTATGGTGGACCAGGGAGAGGAGGATGACCTCTCGTGAAAACTCTATCTCGCATTTATAACGCTTTAATTTTCGCATTTTTGTATGCGCCGATCGTGGTGCTCATTATTTTCTCGTTCAACGATTCCAAGAGCCGCGTCGTTTGGAATGGCTTCTCGTTACGTTGGTATGAAGAATTGTTCCGTGATGAAGAAATTTTGGCAGCACTGGGTGTTACGTTGTCAGTTGCTGTTATTGCAACCATTGTTTCTACGATCATCGGTACGCTGGCGGCGATCGGTATTCGCAGTGTCAACCGTCGTTTGGGGAAAGTGCTGTTGGCGGTTAACAATTTCCCGATGGTAAACCCCGAAATCGTCACCGGTATTTCTCTGATGCTGTTGTTCGTGTTTATTTTTCGGACGACGGGCCTGTTACAACCGGGATATGCGACGTTGCTGTTGTCGCACATCACGTTTTGTATTCCGTACGTAATTTTACAGGTGATGCCGAAACTCAGACAAGCAAATCCGCACCTGTATGAGGCGGCGGTGGACCTCGGTTGCCCGCCTGTTTCTGCTTTTTTTAAGGTGATGGTACCGGAGATCTTCCCGGGTATCCTTACCGGTGCTCTTATGGCATTTACCATGTCATTAGATGATTTTGTTATCAGCTTGTTCACGTCGGGTGCTTCTGCGCAAAATTTATCGGTTACAATCTACGCAATGGTTAAACGGCGTGTCACACCGGAGATTAACGCACTCTCAACATTGATGTTTGGCGCGGTGCTGATCTTGTTGGTGCTTATCAACGTGTTGCAGATTCGCTCGGAGCCCTCGCGCAAAGGAGGGAAAGCCAAATGAAACGTGTGTTAAGTATCACCTTAGTTTCCCTTGTGCTGTTGTGCGCTTTGATTCCGTCGGTTTCGGCTGAAGAAATTGATACGAACGTTACGCTCAACGTGTATAACTGGGGCGAATATATTGATCCTACCGTTAACGACTTGTTCACGGCGGAAACCGGTATCAAGGTCAACCACAAGAATTTTACCGATAACGAGAGTATGTATGCAGTGCTGGATTCCGGCGCGGCGATTTACGACGTGATCGTTCCCTCCGATTACATGGTCGGAAAAATGATCAACGAGGGGAAACTGGCAAAGTTGGATTTTGCGAATATTCCCAACCTTTCCAAGATCAATTCGTCTTTGCTGAATCCCTCGTATGACCCTAAGAACGAGTATTCCGTGCCGTACACGTGGGGAACGGTGGGTATCTTCTATAACACCAAGTACGTGGACGAGGCGGATCTGCAACTCGGTTGGGATC
>JAFSGO010000112.1 GCA_017440765.1 Clostridia bacterium | reverse complement strand
TGGCGGTATTCTTCGATGCAATGCTCGATGATGGCGATGGCATCTTCTCTGCCTAACACCTCTTTTACAGCCGTGTTTTTTCCTTCCAAAGACTTGTACACCGTAAAGAAGTGCTGGATCTCATCGAAAGTGTGCTTGGGTAACTCGCTGATGTCGTTATAGCAAGACAGCGAGGGGTCGCGGAACGGTACGGCGATGATCTTTTCATCGATGTCGTCACCGTCCACCATCTTGACCACACCGATCGGGTAGCATTGTACCAGCGTCATCGGCACGATCGATTCCTGGCACATGACCAATACGTCCAGTGGGTCGCCGTCGTCTGCAAACGTGCGGGGGATAAAGCCGTAATTTGCCGGATAATGCGTGGCGGTATACAGCACGCGATCCAAACGCAACAACCCGGTTTCCTTATCCATTTCGTATTTGTTTTTGCCGCCTTTCGGGATCTCGATAACAGCGGTGAAATTTTCCGGGTGGATACAGTCTGCGGAAATGTCATGCCAAATATTCATATTGATATCTCTCCTTTGAGAAGTTCCTTGTCTACATTATATACGGAAACGGGCACGAATACAAGACAGTAAAAAAATCTCCTGCTGAAGAGCTCAGCAGGAGTTTTTCTTACGTGTTTTGTGTTTTCGGATCAGACCGCGCGGGTAACTTTACCCGAACGCAGGCAACGGGTGCAGGCGTAAACCCTTTTGGGCGAGCCGTCTACAACAGCTTTGACGCGTTTGATGTTGGGTTTCCATGTGCGGTTCGAGCGACGATGCGAGTGGGAAACCTGAATACCGAAAGTAACACTTTTGCCGCAGAAATCACATTTAGCCATGTTCTGCACCTCCTTTTGATAAAGCAACAGCAGTATCTTAGCAGATTTCTTTTGAAAATGCAAGTCTTTTTTTCCAACTTGTAAAAAAATTCTAAAATCTGTGGCAAGGGCGTTTTTTATTCTTGTATTTTATAGGGTTATACGCTATACTATATTTTGTATAAGTTTGTAAACGAGGAGGAACACCTTGTGCTTTTAGATGTCATCAAAGGTGGTTACGGTTTTTTAGAACTGGCTTTGGCAATTGTCAGTTATCTCTTGCTTGTCCTCGTTATGCTGCCCGTTCACGAGTTGGCACACGCGTGGATGGCAACCAAGCTTGGTGACGACACCCCGCGGTGGCACGGACGCTTGACCTTCAATCCCTTTGCACATCTGGATCTGTGGGGAACGCTGATGCTTGTTCTGTTCGGCTTCGGCTATGCCAAGCCCGTGCCGGTCAATCCGCGCAATTTCCGCAACCCGCGTCGTGACATGGCTTTGGTTGCATTGGCGGGCCCGCTTTCTAATCTGTTAATGGCAGTCCTTGTGCTCTTGTTGTTTCGGTTACTGGTGTTTCTGATGCCGGCGTCGGGCACGGTGCTGATGATCGGCGCGACACTTGTCAACATTGTCGCTCCGATCAACATTGGCTTGGCTGTGTTTAACTTGCTGCCGATCCCACCGCTTGACGGTTCACGCATTTTCAGTGCGATTCTACCGTCGAGATGGGCGTTTTGGATGGCACAGCACGAACATCAGATTCGCATTCTGCTTATTATTTTGTTGGCAACCGGTGCGTTAAGTACGCCGATCAACTTTTTGGCAAGCCGCGTGTACCAAATACTCTTGAAAGTTTGTGTTTTTTAAATGGAAATCTCGTACAAGCTTCCGGATTTTGAGGGGCCTCTCGACCTGCTTCTTTATCTGGTACAGAAGAATAAACTGAATATTTACGATATTCCGATCCATGAACTGCTTGAACAGTATCTCGGCACCATCCAGACGATGCAGGAACTCGATATGGAGGTCGCCACGGAATTTTTGGATATGGCGGCGCGCCTGGTGCAGATCAAATCCGCCATGCTGTTGCCCAAACACGAGGAAGGGGACGACCTTCGCCAGCAGTTATCGGGCGAATTGATCGAATATCAGCTGTGTCAAGAAGCGGCACGCCGCATGCAGCCGCTGTATATCGGCGGTGACCTGTTCGTGCGCGAACCCGCCGAGGTGGAGCCGGACTATACCTATCGCCGCACGCATCCCGCGTCGGTGTTATTGGATGCTTATTTTGCCGCTGCCGGTCGAGGACAGCGTAAGTTGCCGCCCTCGCCGCAGGCGTTCCATTCGATCGTCGCGAAAAAGATCGTGTCCGTATCCTCTAAGATCATTTTCGTGTTGCGTCGATTGCGCGTCGGCAAGTCGGTATCTTACCAATCGCTGTACGGCGGGGCGCGTAACAAATCCGAGCTGGTTGCCACCTTCTTGGCGGTACTGGAACTTATTAAGGGAAAACGTATTCTGGTCGACGGCGAAGGCGAACACCAAAAAGTGACGTTGCTCGGCAAGGGAGAGTCAAACGATGGAAATTAAAGAATACAAAGCCGCCATTGAGGCGATACTGTTTGCAAACGGCGAGCCGATCGGTGCCGATCGCTTGGCGGAACTGTTGGAATTGGACGAGGAAACCGTCCACCGCTTAGCAGGTGATCTGATGAGTGAGATCAACACCCGCGGCGGCGGAATCATGATGGTGCGCTTGGACGAGCAGTATCAGTTGTGTACCCGCAAGGAATACGGTGATCTGATTCGTCGCGCACTGGACATTCGCCGCAACACGCCGTTGTCACAAGCGGCGATGGAGGTGCTCGCGATCGTTGCCTACAATCAACCGGTTACCAAAGCGTTCGTCGAGCAGGTGCGCGGTGTGGATTGCAGCGCCGTTATGCAAGGGTTGGTGCAAAAAAACCTCATTGAGGAGTGCGGCAGACTGGAACTGCCGGGAAAACCGCTTTTGTACGGCACGACTCCCGTGTTTTTGCGCAGTTTTGGCGTATCCAAACTGGATGAATTGCCGCCGCTTCCGCAAAAGGAAGAACAGGCGCGTATGGTGGAAACGACGCTTGAAGAAGTGATCGATCGGGCCGAACCGACAGAAAACGAGGAGTGATCGTCGTGTGGGAGATTATCGGGTACTGCTTGTTCGGTATCCTGCTTCTGCTGCTCGCGTTGCTGATCGTACCGTTGTATGTACGGCTCACCTTTAATGACGAATTGCGCTTATGCGTGCGCGTGTGGGGAATACCGATCTTTCGCTACTCCTCCGAGGGGGAAGTGCCGCAATCAACCGATGAAAAAGCAAAGCCATCGAAGCTTCGTTCAACGGCCGAGCAGCTTAAAACCGACGGCGTCGGTGCAACGCTACATCTCGTCAAGGAATTGACGCGGCTCGCCGCGGGTGCGGCGTGTCGGTTGATCGCGGCGATCACGGTGGACAAGCTTTGCTTGCAATTGTATATTACCGGCTCTGATGCAGCCGAGACAGCCGAGAACACCGGAAAAGTGTGTGCGGTATTGTATCCTACCGTCACGGCGTTGCAACAAACCGTACTTTGCATCCGAAAACGTGCGATCACGGTCACCCCGGATTTCCTCGCCGAAAAAGGACGTGTGACGGCGGATGTTACCGCCCACGTGATTCCGATTCGTATTATTATGATCGCCATTTGGTTGGTTTTTCGTTATCGTGTGATTACCAAACGTCAAAAGGAGGTTTCCCAATATGGAAAACAAAGTGCAGAATCTCATGGGTCTGTCCATTGACAAGATCAAAGAAATGGTGGATGTCAACACCGTCATCGGTGAGCCGATGATCTTGGCGGACGGCATGACCTTGATTCCCGTCTCGCGGGTGTCGTACGGTTTTGCTTCCGGCGGATCCGATCTGCCCACCAAAGGTACGCAGGAGCTGTTCGGCGGTGGCGGCGGTGCCGGTATTACCATCGTTCCGATTGCCTTTTTGTGTGTCACGGGCGGCAACGTTCGCGTGGTACCGATGGTATCTACACCAGATACGCTCAATCAAGCCGTCAACATGATTCCGGATGTGGTAGACCGCATCGGCGGATTCTTTAACAAAGAGAAGAAGCAGGGCTAAACAGCATCCGCCTCGCATACCATGAGTAGCGAGGTAGGTGTCGTATTATGCTCAAACGAGGACTCGCCGTTGCTTGCATACTTTTGTTGCTGTTGCCGTGCTCGGTAAGGGCGGAATCCATACCGTTGTCGTCGATGTCGGCAGTTGTGTATGAGCCGGACAGCGGTCGCGTCTTGTATGCAAAAGATCCG
Organism: Clostridia bacterium; assembly: GCA_017440765.1. Taxonomy (GTDB): domain Bacteria; phylum Bacillota; class Clostridia; order Oscillospirales; family Acutalibacteraceae; genus RGIG3009. Next base: position 432 of record JAFSGO010000112.1, on the reverse strand, counting down.
GATACCAAGCGCCCGATGGCAAGTACCACGAAACTGATGACCGCTCTGGTTGCCGCCGACAGCTTGTTGATGGAGGCGACCGTGACGATCCCCGAAACCGCGGTGCTGGTGGAGGGTTCGTCGATGGGGTTGCGCGGCGGGGATACCCTTACGGTGCGCGATCTGCTCACCGGTATGCTGTTATCTTCCGGCAACGATGCGGCCAACGCTGCCGCCTTGCTCAGTGCGGGCTCGTTGCCGTCGTTTGCGGAGCGCATGAATGCCAAGGCAAAGGCGCTCGGCATGATGCGTTCTGTGTTCGTCACACCCTCGGGGTTGGACGAAGGGGAACACGGTTCCACTGCACGGGATATGGCGTTACTTGGCGCGGCGGTTTTGAAATCACCGGATCTGGCGGCGATGTGTGCTCAAAAACGGGCGACCGTTACGATT
>JAFSGO010000111.1 GCA_017440765.1 Clostridia bacterium | reverse complement strand
ATCTTGCCCGAATGGTCGATATGCGCGTGCGTCAGCAAGACGGCATCGATTAGCGAGGGTGCAACGGGAATCTCTTGGTTTTCAAACAAATCGCGTCCCTGCTCCATTCCGCAGTCGATAAGTATCTTTTTGCCGCCGACAGTGAGTAACGTACAGCTGCCCGTTACCTCGTGTGTGGCACCTAAAAATGTCAGTTTCATCGCACATCCATCCTTTCTTTTTCATTATATGACGATTTCTCGTTGCATACAAGAAGTTTTCGAAAAAATGTGGAAATTGGAAAAGAGTGGATTTTTTTCGATTCTTCCGTTATAATAAGAAGTATCAAGCACAAGGAGGGATTCCCTTATGCAGAAACTCAATTACAAACGCACGATCTTAGTCGGTTTTGCCTTCTTTCTGATCAGTGCGTTTTGGCAAGCGTACGACGCCACCATCCCGGTCCTGTTAACCAACAAATTCGGTATGTCCCAGACCTGGTCCGGTATCATCATGGCGCTCGATAACGTGCTCGCGGTGTTTATGCTGCCGATCTTCGGTGCGCTCAGTGACAAGAGCCGCTCCCGCTTCGGTAAGCGCACCCCGTTCATCACCGTGGGCGCGGTGCTCGCCGCCGTGTTGCTCATTGCATTATCATTTGTTGACGGGTTGCAGTTAGAACAGATCCGCGAAGTCGCCACCATCGACGATAAAGCCGCCCTCACCGTCATTTACGAAACGCAGGGCGATAAAACCCTCAAAACACCCGAGGGGGCCGAATTCGTACTCTCGGATAAATTCACGCTTGAAGAGTTCACCAACATCACCTGTGAAGTAGAAAAAGAGGGCAAAAAGATCTCAAACGAGGACTACACCAATTACGTGGAGCCCGCTCGCGAAGCACGCGTTGCCGAGATCACCGCACAAAACCCGTCCTCCCTTATTTTCTTTATCGCGCTCTTACTGCTTTTGCTGATTTCGATGTCACTGTTCCGCTCCCCGGCAGTCGCCCTTATGCCGGACGTCACCATCAAACCGTTGCGCAGCAAGGGCAATGCTATCATCAACCTGATGGGTACCGCCGGCGGTATTTTAGTACTGGTGCTCGGTATCGTGTTTGCCATTTCCAAAAAGCGCAATGCCTTAATGCCGTATACCACGTACTATGCCGTCATCGCGGGACTCATGCTCACAGCGCTCGTCATCTTCTTGCTCACCGTGCGTGAAAAAGCATGGTCCAAACAAATGCAAGAGGACAGCGTGCGGCTGGGTATTGAGGAAGCCACGGAAGACACGTCTAAAAAACGCGGCCTTACCAAAAGCGAGGTCATTTCCTTGATCCTCATTCTTGCCTCGATCGCGCTGTGGTACTTCGGCTATAACGCCGTTACCTCCAAATATTCGATCTACGCGCCGAAAGTGCTGGCAAAGGACTACAGCACCACCATGTTGCTCGCGCAGGCAGCAGCAATCGTCGCGTATCTTCCCGCAGGTATCGTTGCCTCTAAGATCGGTCGTAAAAAGACCATCTTGGGCGGTGTCGTGATGCTGGCAACCGCGTTCGGTGTGGCGGCGTTCTTGCGTTCCGACAGTCCCACCATGCTGATGAATGCCATGTTTATGTTAGCGGGTATCGCGTGGGCAACCATCAACGTCAACTCCTTCCCGATGGTCGTGGAAATGTGTTCCGGCAGCGATATCGGCAAATACACCGGCTATTACTACACCGCTTCCATGGCGGCACAGATCGCCACCCCCGTGCTGTCGGGTTTCCTCATGGATAAAATCAGTTTCACCGCGCTGTTCCCCTATGCCGCCATCTGCGTAGCACTTGCGTTTGTGACGATGTTCTTCGTCAAACACGGTGACGCCAAGGTGCAAGCCAAAGCGGGGTTGGAGGCGCTGGACATCGATGATTAACTTACTATGGATCATTCCCACCGTGCTGATCGTGCTGTATCTTTTGAGCGTCAGCGGCAGGGCGGGACATAAAGGACTGGATGCCTTGCAGGGCAACGTATTTGCCCATCGCGGCTTGCATAACGATACCCGCCCCGAAAACTCGCTGTCCGCGTTCAAAGCGGCGAAAGAAAAGGGCTACGGTATTGAATTGGATCTTCATCTGCTAAAAGACGGCTCGCTCGCCGTATTCCACGACCACACCCTTGTCCGTATGACGGGTAAGGACGGCACGGTCGAGGATCTCACCGCCAAGGATCTCACACAGATTCACTTGAACGGTACCGCCGAGACGATCCCCACGTTTGAGGAAGTGCTTGCGTTGTTTGACGGCACGGTGCCGCTGATCGTCGAACTCAAAGCCGCAAAAAATCACGGTGCGTTGGTGGATGCCGCGGTGAAAGCGCTGCGCGGGTATCGCGGCGCGTACTGCGTTGAATCGTTTGATCCACGCTGTCTGTGGCATTTGCGGCGGTGGCACCCGGATATCATCCGCGGACAGTTGTCGCAAAACTTTATGAAAAGCGATGAAAAATTGTCCGGCGTGACCAAATTTGTGCTCACGCACTTGCTGACAAACTTCCTCACCCGCCCCGATTTTGTAGCGTATAGGTTCACCGACCGCAAAGAGCTGAGCGTTACGCTTGCGCGTAAGCTGTGGGGCGTACAAGGCGTTGTGTGGACACTCACCGATAATGAGCAACACGCAAAAGCCCTAAAAGAAGGCTACCTCCCCATTT
>JAFSGO010000110.1 GCA_017440765.1 Clostridia bacterium | reverse complement strand
TAAGATCGGAAAAAATCACTTCCCTGACATTTTCGCTGTACCCTTCAACGTCTGCAACGGTTTCCCATATACCCTCTTCGTTTTTCTTGAGAAGATGGATCCTTGTTTTGGCATTGTTCATATTCCAGCGATAGAAAACAACGCCCCAGTTGCTTAACGTATCGGAATTCGGCACGATTGTTTCGCTCCCCGTTTGTGCAGAAAGGACTTCCGTATGCTTTATTTGATTCAACACAACAAAGGGGGCCTGATATTCGCCGGACGTCGGATAGGTAAGTGTAAAGTTATAACTCTGCAAATAGTCGTATAATGCCGCCTGCATAGCGTTTTGTTCTTTATCGTTTTGAGGGGGAATCAACTGATTTTCAACATCTAAACCGATGATGTTGCAACCGGATAAAAGTAGGCAAATCGCAACAAGCGTTATAAGCAAACGCACTTTCATCGTACTCTCCCCTTCCATTGCACAAAGTTACATTTATTGTAGAATAAATTTGCTGTAAAGTCAATAAGAAAAGCACGGTTGTTAACCGTGCTTTTCTGTCAACATATGGTTTGTTTTAAGCGGGATAACAACCGATACAGCGGTTCACAAAGAACAAGGGCTGTGAGAAAATTGCCGCCCGTGTGAAGTAGATCATACGGGATACCGGATATCCAATACGCCGCCATAGCTGAAAATCCACCGATAAACAGATAGGTAATCGAGCAAAACGCACCAAACAGAAAACCGTATGCGGTATTCACGAGGACCCACAAGGCACGTGAATCGTGACGTCGCAGCGGCAAAACCGCAAGGGCCAGAATTGCCCATACGTAGGCATACTGGATAACCCAGGTGTTGATACCGTACCACATCGCCTCTAATGCAACGAACAGATAGATGGGATAAAACACTTTCCATCCGTATACGCGGGTATAGACGATGACCAAAACCGATACCAATTCGATATTCGGAAGAAAACCGAGTACCACCTGTACAACAAACAGCAAAGCACCCAGAATGCTTAGAATTACCAGTTCCAACAAAGAAAGTTTAGAACGAATCATAACCCACCATCAGTGTCACTTCAAAAACTTCCTCATCCGCAATGGGAGTGGTGTCAATACCCGTCATGAGGGTTTCACCGCCCTTGGTGAAGCACCACCACTCTTGCTTGGCACCGTCGGCGGTACGACCGTTTACCGTTTTAACAAACAGACCGTATTCCGACTCATCACCGGCAATTAAGTTCTTTTCTTCCAAAGCGCCGCGCAAATACTCCGCATTGGTATGGATCGTGACGGTGGTATCGACATCGTCGTATACCAGTTGGATCGTAATGGTCTTAGCACCTTCTTGCGGCTCCGGACGTGTCTTCACGTAGATGACAACTGCTGCCGCTACCACCAACGCGAGTACCGCAAACCCAATTACCAGACCCAACCATTTCTTTTTTTGCATAAAAATGCACCCTTTCTTTCCGAATCGCGTTAGCGACACCGGCAGGAGGGTGTACAAGAAGGGTAAGCCGAAAGAAAGCGGCTGTTACTTGTGCCCTCGCCAACACTCGTGGCTTCCTGCACGGCAACGTCAGGCAAGTCTTCTGACTCATGGGTCGCGCCGCTTCGCCTTCCCGATTACTCAGTGGCATAGTGAAGCGACAGTCACCCAAATACAGCGACGGGTTCGCGGGGGATTCTCACCCCTCTTCCTTGTTCGGCCAGCGATTACAGCTGAACACCTGACGGCCTCCGTGATTCAATTGTATTATGACAGAGTTCATCACCTGTCGACATTAAGTATAGTGGTGAACCACGTTTCTGTCAATGTTTTTCGCCTTTTTCCTTGACAAACGTGCGGTTTGATGCTACCATAATCTCATTAAAGCAACGACGGGAACGGCATTTGCACCGCGTTCTTCTTTCAGAGAGCATCCGGCAGCTGAAAAGGATGTGAAGAACGGCAACTGCTTACCACCCCGGAGCGCGTTCGGGAACTTCGGTGAAAGAACGACGGTATGCCCCGTTATCGGCAACAATGAGTGCGGATGTGTATCCGTAAATCAGGGTGGAACCGCGTGGATGATATACCTCGCCCCTCGTATACAGGGGCGGGGTTTTTGTTTTTGAAAGGAGAATACAGTATGCTGAACATCACATTAAAGGGCGGCGACATGCGCGAGGTTGCAGAAAACACGACCGTGGACGCGTTATGCCGTGACATTTCCATGGGCTTATACCGAGCCGCTTGTGCAGCGCGCGTTGACGGTGAGGTCGTCGATCTGCGCACCCCTCTGACCTCCGATTGCACGCTGGAGATCTTAACGTTTGACGATATCGACGGAAAAAAGGCCTATTGGCACACCACTTCTCACGTCATGGCGCAAGCGGTAAAACGCTTGTATCCCGACGTGAAACTGGCAATCGGTCCCTCCATCGATTCCGGTTTCTATTATGATTTTGATCACACCGGCGGCTTTTCTCCGGATGATCTGACTGCTATTGAAGCCGAAATGAAGAAGATCATCAAGGAAGCACTTCCGATTGAACGCTTTACGCTCCCCCGCTCCGAAGCCCTACAGTTGATGGCAAACGAACCGTATAAAGTGGAATTGATTGAGAATCTTCCGGAGGACAGCGATATTTCATTTTACCGTCAAGGTGATTTTACCGACCTTTGTGCCGGTCCTCATCTGCCGGATACCGGCCGTCTGAAAGCCGTCAAACTGCTTAGTGCTACCGGTGCATACTGGCGCGGTGATTCCAAGAATAAAATGCTGCAACGCATTTACGGTATCTCGTTCCCCAAAAACGCGGAACTGGAAGAGCATCTTAATCGTTTGGAGGAAGCCAAAAAACGCGATCACAACAAGCTTGGTCGCGAATTGGAGCTGTTTACAACGGTTGACGTTATCGGACAGGGTTTGCCGATCCTGCTTCCAAAGGGCGCTCGCGTTGTCCAACTTTTACAGCGTTGGATCGAGGACGAGGAACAAAAGCGCGGCTATCTTTTGACCAAAACACCGTTGATGGCAAAGAGCGATCTCTATAAGATCTCCGGTCACTGGGATCATTATTTGGACGGTATGTTTGTGCTGGGCGATCCGAAAGATGAATCCAAAGAATGTTTGGCGATGCGTCCTATGACGTGTCCGTTCCAGTATCAGGTGTTCCTAAACCGTGCCCGTTCTTACCGCGACTTGCCGATGCGCCTCGGTGAAACTTCCACCCTCTTCCGCAACGAAGACAGCGGTGAGATGCACGGTCTTATCCGTGTACGTCAGTTTACGATTTCCGAAGGTCACTTGATCCTGCGCCCCGATCAGTTAGAAGAAGAATTCAAGGGTTGTTTGGAACTGGCCAAGCACGTACTGGATACCGTTGGTATGTGGGAGGATTGTACCTTCCGCTTCTCCCAGTGGGATCCCGACAACAAAGAAAAATACATTGGCACTCCCGAACAGTGGAACGAAGCCCAAGGTATTATGGGTAAGATCCTTGACGACCTCGGTCTTGATTACACGATCGGGATTGACGAAGCGGCGTTCTACGGCCCGAAACTGGATATTCAGTATCGCAACGTGTTTGGCAAAGAAGATACCATCGTCACCATTCAGGTTGACCAATTATTGGCTGAACAGTTTGACATGGAGTATACCGATCAGAACGGTCAGAAAGTGCGTCCGTATATCATTCATCGCACCAGTCTTGGTTGCTACGAACGTACGCTTGCCTATCTCATTGAAAAATACGCAGGCGCCTTCCCGCTGTGGTTAGCACCGGAACAGATTCGCGTACTCCCCTTATCCGAAAAAATGCTGGACAAGGCCGAAGAGATCACCGAAACCTTAAAGCAATATGGACTCCGTGCTGAAACCGATGTCCGCAACGAAAAGATCGGATATAAGATCCGTGAAGCACAGATGCAAAAGGTTCCGTATATGCTGGTCATCGGTGAGCGTGAAGCAGAGGCCGGTTTGGTTTCCGTACGTTCCCGCAAGGATGGCGATATCGGTACCATGACGATCGATGAGTTCGTTGCCAAAGCACTCAAAGAGGTTGCTGAAAAAGCACGCTAAACCCTAAAAAACATAGCCCCACGATCAAGTTGATCGTGGGGCGTATTTTATGCCGTTTTTCGCAACTGCGCCACCAAAACCGTGATGTCGTCTTCCTCTGCACCCTGCCGTTCCCTGGCAGTGTGTGCAATGGTCTCTGCCAATTCGCTCAAATCCGTATCGTTATCCGGAGCAAAGGTTTTTATGATGTCCTCCACCCACGATAAACCCTCATTGCTCACGCCATCGCTCATGGTAATCAAAATATCCCCCTCCACCAAACGATCGTGTGTCCTTGCAAACGTCAATTCACGCAAGATCCCAAGCGGAAGAGAGGATTCTTCAATGCGAGACACACGACCTTTGCTGTATAAAAGTGATGCACCCGCACCGGCTTTCAGCAAGCACACGTTACCGCTGAACAAGTTAATATCTACGATGTCGAGTGTTGCCAAGCTTTCATCCTCTGATTTTGCCATCAGCGCGGTGTTGATCATTTTTAAAACACTTTCGTACCCAAACCCCGCTTTGAGCAATCGCACCGCCAGACCTGCCGCCATAGCGCTGTCGACTGCCGCTCTGCCGCCGCTGCCCATACCGTCACTGAGTATGAGCAATTGACTTCCGTCACTATCACGGAAAATTTCATACGCATCGCCGCAAAGCTTCTCCCCTTTACACACAAGTTGAGCCGTCCCGACAGCAACACGGTACGCGTTTTCTTCCACAAACGAAATACGCGTCACACCTGCCGCATGTTCCGTGATCGGTTGAGCAAAGGTGCGGCCGCATATCTCACCGAATTTACGTCGAAGAATATTCTTATCATGTGGCTGGTAGTTACCGTTTAATAAGAGTTCCACCGTCATCCGTCCGCGGTCACTGACACGGCACGATAACGAGAGTGGTTCGATTTTTTCTTTTGCTAATGTCTTTCGTATCCGCTTTTCGGTTTCAATATCCGACCATTCGGGATCCGAAAAATGATGCGCAAACTCCTCTAACATCGTTGCCATACTGGCAAACTGATCGTTAACGATCGTGCGCAGTTCCTGCAAGCGGCGAAAAGCAGCTTCGCGAGCCAAAAACTCCCGATACCGTACTGTTAAGCATGCCGCAATGGCTTGTCCCCCATGACATTCCGTTTGTAGATATCCCGTGAAATCCTCCACTGTTATTTTTCCTTTTTCACGCAGATGAGGAATGGCATGATTGAGGGAATCCATCACGGCCGAAAAGTGAGATTCCCAACACGCCGTACGCTTCTTACACTTATCACAGACCTCGTCGATACATTCACGGCATACGCTGCCGATCTCCGGTGCGCCGAGGGTAGCCAACTGCGAGGATACCGTATCTACGGTACCCACTACTTCAGTCATGGCCTTTGCCGCATATTCCATTTTGAGAGCCGTTGCTTTGCGGGAGGCATACACCTCCGGGAGTTGGCGCGTTTGTAAAAAGGTTCGCTCGATAAAGGTTGCTATCGAAGACGGTAATACCATAAACAGCAAGCAAGATGCAGCAGCTTCGTACAAACCGATTATAACAACCGCTTCGTTACTCCCATGCACGGTTGCAACACCAACCGACAGGAAATACATCAGCGACATAACCCATTTCCCTTTTTCGGAAAACAGGGCTGATAACACGCCTCCCAGAGCAAATGCCGATGCCAAATGCCCCATGTCCGGCGTTGAGAGTAATACCGCAACTCCCATCAAAATACCGACCGGTGCCCCTCCGCTGATACGAGCACAGCGAGCCGCCAGCAGGATCAACACGCCGCACAGAATACGGCCGGGCGCGATACCTGAAAACTCTACTGTGAGCAGAGCCATCATCAAAACGGCTGTCAACACCATGGCGCTGAGTTGACCGTGTGTCGAAAGCGGACGATCTTTCACATTGGGCATTTCTCTGCCAAACACTGTTACAAAATAGGCAAATCCACCGCCGAGTAAACTTTCGGCGATGATCGTTAGAACAGCACTAACAGTCGGACTGGCACTTAACAAAAGTGCACTTCCGGTTACCAATAATCCAACAAAAGAAACTGCTGCAGGAAATATGGTGGAACGCGAAACAAAACGAAAACCGCTGATTGCCCACCGTATACCCGCCACCACAACAAGTGCCGCCATATACCGTAAAGAAACGGCAGAGCCCTGTAACAAATACCCCATCATCACTGCCAGATAGACCAACACGATCCCCGGACCGCTGACCGATGCCGCCAACCCGATTCCAAACGGCATGAGTCCCTCATATACCGATGCACGTGGCAACAAAATCCCCAAAACAATGCCGCCGACCAGTTCTGTCAAAGTTCGTCCGACACCGTTCTCCCACCACGATTTTTTGGCGGTGATCAATCCGCCGCTAATATGTTTCATCGTCCTTGCACCACCTTTTTCATCTTCATTATAAAGCTTGTTTACTTCTTTTCCTGTCACATACCGTCAGAGAAAAATGAAAGGTTTTCGCGATAAATGACACATTCGAGCGGCGGTGTCTATTCCGTACAGGCCATGAATATAGTGTGGTAAGTGGTAAAAGGAGTTGACAATCATGACGGACTATTCGATAAGCGGACTGAACGATCAACAAGTAACACTTTCTCGTAAAGAACACGGCACGAACACCCTTACACATAAAAAGAGACAAAACTTTTTTCGACAATATCTCAGCAATTTCGGCGATCCTATCATAAAAGTTCTGTTAGCGGCTTTAGGAATCAACGTTCTTTTTTTATTTCGCAATCACGATTGGTACGAATCTGTGGGGATCGCTATCGCCGTTTTTCTTGCCACTTTTGTGTCAACGCTTTCGGAATATGGCAGCGAATCCGCCTTTGAAAAACTGCAAGAGGAAGCCGCTCGCATTTGTTGCCGTGTTCGACGGAACGGAAAACTATGCTCGGTGTCAATGGAAGAAATCGTTGTCGGCGATATTGTTCTCTTGCAAAGCGGCGAGCGTGTACCGGCAGACGGTCTTCTCATTGAGGGAAGCTTGCGTGTTGACCAATCCGCCTTAAACGGTGAAAGCGAAGAAACAGAAAAGTATACCGGGCAACATGAAAATGAACTCACACTTACCGGTATTTCTTCACTCTTTCGCGGCAGCGTAATTTGCTCGGGTAGCGGAACAATGCGTGTTGTAAAAGTCGGTGAACAAACCATTTACGGACAAGTTGCAGACGAACTGCAAGAGGAAACACGCGAGAGCCCTTTGAAATTACGGCTATCGGGACTTGCGAAAACGTTGAGCCGTATCGGCTTTGTTGCCGCAGGTGCTGTCGGCGTTGCGGATCTGTTTAACAGCATTGTTATCCAAAACGGATATTCCCTATCTATGATAACTGCCGCTTGTTCGGATATCGGGTCACTTAGCGGGCACGTGTTGCACGCGATCACACTGGCAATCACGGTAGTTGTGGTTGCGGTGCCGGAGGGCTTGCCCATGATGATTACGGTCGTGTTATCTTCTAACATGCGCCGTATGCTCAAAGATCAGGTATTAGTGCGTAAACTTGTGGGAATTGAAACTTCGGGCAG
>JAFSGO010000109.1 GCA_017440765.1 Clostridia bacterium | reverse complement strand
CGGAAGCTTCGGGTACCGGGAATATGAAATTTATGCTCAACGGTGCCGTCACACTCGGCACCTACGACGGTGCAAACATTGAGATCGTCGAGCGAGCAGGGGAGGAAAACAACTATATTTTCGGTGCGCGCGTGGAGGAACTCAACGCGATGAAGGACAGCTATTCGCCGCAGGCATACTTGCAGTCAGAACCGCGTCTGCGTCGCGTTGTCGAAAGTTTGATTGACGGCACTTTCGACGATGGCGGCACGGGGATGTTCCGCGATCTCTACGACTCACTTACGGTGGGTGCGCTCTGGCATCGTTCCGATCCGTATTACGTGTTTGCGGACTTTATTCCGTATTGCGAACGGCGATTACAACTCAATCGTGATTACGCGGATCGTGAATTGTTTAACCGCAAATCGCTGTTTAATATTGCCAATGCCGGATACTTTTCATCCGATCGAACGATCAAAGAATACGCAAGCGACATTTGGGGAATATAAAACAAAAGCCGCATCTTAAGGTGATACTTTAAAAGGAAAACGGTGTAACCTCATTTCCGAGGTTACACCGTTTTCCCTTATCTTTGCCCAATTATCCTAAAGCGACCATGCTGAAGACGAGTGCGAACAGTGCAACCGTTTCGCAAAGGCCCACGACCGTGATGTACTGTGAAAACCCTTTTCCCGTTTCGGCCAAAGCATCTGCGCCTGCCGCACCGGCTTTTCCTTGGAATACCGCCGAGGCGGCCATTGCTACGCCGGACGCGATTCCGAGTCCGAGCAAAAACGCGGGATCAGCCGAGGACGCCTTCATCTGCTGCATCAACAGAAAACCGTAAATGGTCTGCGTTAACGGTGCGCCTGCAAAAACGGTAAGAATAAACGGTGCTGCTTTATTGCTCATATAGCACTTTTTCCAAGCACCGATGGAGGCCTGACCCGCAATACCGATACCGATAGCCGAGCCGATTGCGGCGATACCCATTGCCAACGCGGTTGATAACATTCCTAAATTCATAACGATTCTCCTTTATACACAATTTATTCTTTGAAAGGTTTAAATTTATGCCCACTCCACGACATATCCAAATGCGAGGAGAACTCCAAGGTGTTAAGACGGATTCCGTGAACGATAACCGATAAAACGTTTAAGATCATGTTTAGCCCATGTCCAAAGACCAGCAGAACAATGGCAACGATCATAAATAAGAAGTTGCCAAGCAAGGGACCTGCCAATTCGTTCACGGTAGCGGAGATGGCGGCACCTGCAAGTCCGACAGCCCACAGTCGAATATACGAAACGATATCCGAAAAGACGTTCACGACACCAAGCAGAACCGACACGATGTTGGTACAGCTTGACAGTATGGATTTGATAATGCTTCCTTCATAGTTCGAGAACACGAAGCTCAGGACAAATCCGACGGCTATCAACGCGATAGCAACCGTTCCTATGGGAATACCGCCGATTACGAGTCCGAAACTGAACACCTCAGCGTTTACGACAAGACTGAGCACCAAATAAAAAATACCGAAAAGCTGCAATATTGAACCGATATCCCCGAGCATCTTCAAGGAGCCCTTATTTCGAATGACACCTTTTACGTGAGCCACCGTGAGCTGTATCAATGCCAGCGAGAAACAGAATATCTGCAGATTCTGAGCCGTCGTGAGCCCTGCCGCACCGTTCGTCCAAAACGGATACCAGATCTTATCGCCATACACGTTTGAAATCACCGGTATCGATAAGCTTTTTATCCATCCGGGCAGTTGCTCCGGAGAGAGTCCGAACCACGTGCACGTAAGCGTACCCCATAGAATGGTGGAAAGACCGAACAGCCCCACCAGCAAGAACATGGGGGAAACCGGCTTTTTGGTAACGAGTGATTTAATAATGGGGATCGCTGCAACCGCGCTGATGAGCAGTCCGTATCCGCCGTCACCGAAAATGATGCCGAAGAATATCAGAATAAACGCTAAAAACCAACCGGAAATGTCATACTCGAAATATCCGGGAACGGTGCCCAAAAAGTCGGTTAAAGGATAAATTAAGCTGACAAACTTGTTGTTTTTCAGTTTCGTAGGAACGTTATCCTCTTCATTTGGCTCTTGTACGAGAAGCCCCCACGAATTGCCGGCCGCCGTTTTTTTCAGTTTATCCAGGTTTTCCGCCTCGATATATCCCGTGAAATAGGCAACGGAAATCGGTCGTTCGCTTTCGGGCGACAACGCTTCATCCGCCATCCCCGTAGCGTAGGTTTCAAACTGAAGTTCTTTTTCGGCGGCTTGGATCGCTCGCTTTATGCTTTCAACATAGCAAGCATAGGATGCGATTGCTTCGTCAATTTCATCGATGCGAGCATTCAGTTCACAGAGCCGCCTCTTCATTTCATGGGTGGAAATCGTGGGCATTGTTAAACGGTAACCGCTCAGCGACGCATCGGGGTTGAGCAACATAAATCGAACCGTTGATTTCGTGGCATCCAGCCGAACGGTTTCAATGTCGTCTGCGAGCGATTCGTATTCATTTTTTGGCATCTCATAAAAGGATACCTCATACCCTTTGGATTCCAAATCGAGCATACTGCTCGGATCCATGTCACCCCAGCTTTTCAAGCGGTCAAGCTCAGAACTCAGCGCGATCTTTTCTGCCTGACATTGCTTTTTCTCCTCGCCGAGAGCTTGTACTTTGGCCGCAACGGACAACGCCTCTTGATCGCTCACGTCTTTTTGCTCCGGCCTTTTCGTTTTACCAATGGCAAAGATCGCACTTTCCAGTAACGCCGTTTGTTCTTGGAGCAAGGTGAGCCGTTCGCCGGACCCTTCTGTTATTTCAATGTGGATAATACCCAATTTGCGAAGCGTTTTTAGGGTTTCATTCTTTTTGTTTTCTCTGATAATCAGAGAAACTTTTTTCATCGGCACGATCATAATGCATAAACCTCCTGTTCGGAAGCCGCAGCATTACGAAGGGCTATTTTGCGTTTTGATATTTTTGAACGCACGACGGCACTGACCTGTTGGTCTGCCATATAGATCGAGATCTTTTTGATATTTTCCTCTGTTTCGGGGATTTTCACCTTTTCAAACAAGTTAACTCGTTGAGAAGTTGCCAGTAACTCCTTTTCTAAGAGCTTCACTTGTTCATCCAACACTTCCGCCTCTAAATCGAGCGCCATTGCCGTTTCCATATGGTTTGCGGCAATATCCACCCAAAGAGGCGTTTCGTAGAGATCGTATTCTCCTCGTTCAAAATCCGCACCCTCAAACGTCGGAATATCAACGCCCGCAATGTTTCCCGTTCCTTTGCGAATATTGCGGACAGTTATGATTCCTTTGGGGAAGGCATCCGTTTCGCTAAAAACAGCGATCCATTCTCGGAAT
>JAFSGO010000108.1 GCA_017440765.1 Clostridia bacterium | reverse complement strand
GATCGTATGGTTGGGGGCAAATACATGATTGATACAGAGCTTTTACGCGAGTATGCGGCAGAATACGGCGTCACGATGAGTGATACGGCTTGCCAAAAGTTTGATCGGTATGCCGAGCTTTTGGTGGAGTGGAATCAGCGGATGAATCTGACCGCTATCACCGCACCGCAGGATATTGTACTTAAACATTTTGCCGACAGCATCACCGCGCTCAGCGTCATGCCGGAAAAAACCGGGCTTTCGGTGATTGACGTCGGAACGGGTGCGGGATTTCCCGGGATTCCGCTCGCCATCGTGCGGGAGGATATTTCGCTGACCTTATTGGACAGCTTGAATAAACGGCTCATCTTTTTAAAGGAAGTGTGTGACGCGCTGGGGATTCGGGCACAGTTGATTCACGCGCGTGCCGAGGAAGGCGGACGAAACCCGAAACTGCGCGAGCAGTACGACGTGGCAACAGCGCGTGCCGTGGCGGCAATGCCGGTGCTTTCGGAATACTGTTTGCCGTTTGTGAAAGTCGGTGGGCGTTTCATTGCCATGAAAGGGCCGGACAGTGATGCGGAACTGAAAGCGGCAACGCGCGCGGTGGAGCTGCTTGGCGGGCGCGTGTCCGCAGTGAAAGAACTCACGCTTCCGCGCCTTTCGCACGACGGTGTGGAACAGCAAGAGCGTCGCTTGTTTGTGATTGACAAAACCAAACCCACGCCGCCGCGGTTTCCGCGTCAGTCGGCGAAGATTGCAAAAGAACCGTTGGGGTGATAGTATGCAGCAACGAAAAATGGATCGCATCAGCGAACTGACGCGCATTGCGCGTGAGCGTGACTTGACTGCCGAGGAGCAGGCGGAACGGCAAGCGTTGCGCGAGGAATATATCCGCGAATTCCGCTCGAACATGAAACAGATCTTGGATAATACCACGGTCGAACGTCCCGACGGTACGGTCGAACCGCTTCGGGGGATCAAGCATTAAAAAAGAGCCGCTCGTGAGAGCGGCTCTTTTACTTTTTATTGGAAGATTTCTTTTCCGGCAAGATTTTTGTCGACCAGGAACATGTACGTTTTGCCTTTGTTGAGCAATGCCGTTGTGGTGCCGTCTTTTTCCATGATCGCGATCGAGGAATCCGTTCGGTTAAAGGTGATCTCACGGCAAGTACCCATCGAGATCAAATACCCTTTACCGGTTCCGTTTTCAAAATTGGCGGTGTTGCCTTTGCCGGCGTCGGTAACCTCAGCGAGTTTCGTGCTGTACAAAACCAAAACGTTTGTGAAGGAGAGCTGTTTTCCGTCAAGCGTTTTATGGGGCTTGCAGGTTTCGATTTTGCCGACGTTTTTGTTGTATGTTTTGGTGGCGGCGTCATACTTGAACGTCACCGTGTGACTGGCGGTCGTGCGAAGCTGAACGGTGTTGGCTGCGGTTTCACCGGTTTTTGCCGTTTCACTGAATTTGAAAGGGAACGCTTGGTTGGCTTCCGTGCGAATGTTATTTTTGGTAAGACGTGCCGAAATGGCTTCTCTGCTGGTTGCGACGCTGTGGACATAGTCGATAGCGGCTTTCAGCTGATTGTCACGCCAGAACGTTTTGGCGTCGGTCAGGGCATCAAAGTGATCCAACACACCGGTTTTGAGCAGGGCTCTGGCTTGCAAGCTTCCGCCGGCGTGAAGATAGACGACGTCCAGTGCACGTGCGGTTGCTATAAAAGGAGAACGGGCGCTGCGAACGGGACCGACTTTATCGGGAATGCTTTCCACGTTGCGGAAGACCGCCAACATACGCGGGATAGAACCTTCTGTTTCGGTTTCCATGATAAAATCCGCTTTATCAATACCGATCTGTTTTCCGATCGTAGCGCTGTCGTTCGGTACCATGATACCGATCGGACGAGAAGATGCGGAATCACTTGCTTTTTCGCCCGTGAGCAGGTTGATTCCTTTTAAATTCAGGGTAGTGGTCGTCGGGGCGGGCGTGGTCGTCGGTTCGGCCGGTTCTTCCGGCTTTGAACAGGCGGTCATACCGCAAAGCAACACCAAAACCAAGGCAAGCGCAACGATCTTTTCCATACACAAGGACTCCCTTTAACAAATTTCTGCAATTTGTTACAGTATAGCACTCTTTTTCTAAAAAAGCAATGAATTGACAAGGAAAAATTACATGGTATAATTATCCTATCATTCAACATGCCCCCTTAGTTAAATGGATATAAGAACCCGACCCACCAACGAAATCAAAGATTTCGGGTGGGGCCCCGGAACCTTGATGCTCGCGTGGCTCGCATGAACAGCCCCCCGTAGATTGATAACCCTATAAGCCCGCATAGTTAAATGGATATAACAGCCCCCTCCTAAGGGGCAGTTACAGGTTCGATTCCTGTTGCGGGTGCCAAAAATCCCGAATGCGAAAGCGTTCGGGATTTTACTTTTTCACTCTTCACTTTTCACTCTTCACTCTTCACTAAACTCGCATTCGGGATTTTTGGAAAGTAAGAGGTAATAGTGAATAGTGAAGAAGTATTGCGGCTTCGCCGCTTTTATGCTATAATACTTATGAGGTGATTTAGTGCAGTATATCACAACAGTTGAGAATAACAATTCTTTGCATTATGAAATGCTAAACGAATTAATGATTGAATATGTTTCTGAAACAGATTTACATCAAAGTATTTCTACTCCTAAAGAATTAATTCCTAAAATAACAAAAAGTATGATTAATAAACTTGATGAAAACCGTTTTTTGCAAATTGTCTCTGCAGATGATGAACCAATAGCTTTTTGTTATGCAAAGATAGACAGAGTCGGCGATAGAGGTGATATTCGTCCCGATTGGGGATATATAATGGAGTTTTTTGTAAAGAAAACTCACAGAAGAAAAGGAATAGGCAAAGACCTTGTTAATCGGTGTGAAAGTTTTTTCGTAGAAAAAGGCGTTGAAAATATATGGTTGACTGCTGATGCAGTTACAGGTATTCCTTTTTGGTTAGCATGTGATTACATTGATACAGGTGAAATTTCTTTAGAAAATAATCAACAAATAATGACTAAGGCATTGTAATGCATGAATAATCCTCAGTTTTCAGGCACATTTCATTCGTGCCATTAAGTTCGAAATACCCAAAAATCCCGTTCACTTGCGTGAACGGGATTTTGTTTTTTACTTTTCACCTCAAACAAGTTTGATACAGAATTTTGAAAAGCAACAAGAAAAAAGATACGTATTGTGGTTATGATAAGGAAAGATAACGGCAAATTTACGGTTTATTCACCAAAATCTGCCTTGTGCGGCATATACTGGAAGCAAAGAAGGTGGTCACGTGAAAACGAAACACAAGGGGGCCGCACGGCAGGTCGTTTCACTTGCCGTGTTTATTACAATGGTAGCATCGACGGTCGTGGTGGCAGTTGCCATGATCCTGGCACCCGCTGTTCCGACCGAGGGGTATACGCGCATTAAGAGCGACTACGTGCTCATGCTGCTCCAATCCATTCTCGGCATTTTTGCCATGCTGCTTCCGCGTTGGCTGTACCGCAAATGGGGGGTGGAGATCCCCTCGTTTATGATGGTGCTATATGCGGTTTTCTTATACTGTTCGATCTATCTCGGCGAGGTGCGCGGGTTTTATTTCCTCATCCCGCATTGGGATACGATCCTGCACACGTTCAGCGGGATCGCGTTGGGGGCGCTTGGGTTTTCGGTGCTGACGCTTCTCAACAAGACCGATCGCGTACCGTTTAATTTGAGCCCCGCGTTTGTGGCGGTGTTTGCGTTTTGCTTTGCGATCGCGGTAGACGTGGTGTGGGAAATTTACGAATTTGCGGCGGATGGATTGCTCACGATGAACATGCAAAAACATTCCTTGGCAAATGGGCAGGCACTTGTCGGCCGAGAGGCGCTTGCGGATACCATGACCGATCTGATCGTGGATTCGATCGGTGCTGCGGTGATTTCGCTTATTGGGTACGTTTCGCTGAAATTTAAAAAGGGCTGGGTCGAAAAACTATTGTTGCGCGTACAGAAGAAAAGGGAGGACTAACGGCTATTCGATAGTCACACCGGTATAGTAATGGCGCAGGATCTCGTCATAGGTAAAGCCCTGCTCTGCCATGGCTTTGGCGCCGTGTTGGCTCATGCCGACACCATGGCCGTAGCCGCTGACGGTGAAGGTAAAGCCGTCGGTGCCGTGGGTGACCGAAAAGCAGGCGGAGCGGAGCCCCAGCGCTTCGCGCACCTGCTTGCCGGTATAACTTGTGCCACCGATGGTGATCGACGTGACCGTGCCGGAATCCGTCACGGCGGGTGCGTCGGTGATCCAAGCGCCCGCATCGCCGCTAAGGGAAAGTTCGGGAAACGCGGCGGCAAAGTCGGAATCGGACACGACCACGGTCGTCTTGTAATGCGGGGACAGCGTATCACCGCTGCTGACGACCGGCTGTAAATAGGCAAACTCATTGCCCCACACAATGGCGGAGGATTCCGTTTTTCCTGCGTTGGAGCTGTGGTAAGCGGCAAAGATCGGCGAGCCGTCATACAGGATCTGTTTTCCGTAGACCGCATCCACCGCCGCGGCGATGGTTTGCAGATGGGTATCGTAGTTGTCGCCCCAATATTTTTTGAGTCCTTCCGGCGAATAGGTTTCGGGGAAGGTGGAGGGGACGGCGGAAAAATCCGCACCCTGCAGGGCAGCGGTGTTTTCGGCTTGTCGGGCTTTTTCATACGTGTAATAGGTATACGTCGCGACCGCCTGCGCCTTGAGTGCCTCCGTCGGATAGGATGCCGGCATTTCCGATGCCACGGTATAAATGAGGAAGTCGCGTTCGGCAAAGGTGTAAATGACACCGGCGTCCGCATCCAACACTTTGAAAACGGCATCGCTCGGTTTGGGCTGTGTTTCCTGTGGGGTGTCGGGTGCCGCTGACGGCTCGTCCGACGGACCGACAGACTTCGGCAGGGTGGGTAACGGTAACAGCAAAAACAGGCAGTAGCAAAGCAGGCAGATTCCGATATACGGCTTCATAAGAACCATCCTCCGACAAAAAACATTTGACTTTTTTTCGTGTGCAGTGCATAATGGAAACACTATTCTTATTGAAAGGGCTGTTTCTCGTTGGATATCGCATGCAAAAACAGCTTGTTTACATCTTTATGCGAGCAAGTCAAAGAAAATAACCGGATCGATCCGGAGCGTTATAATAATCAGGATATTAAGCGCGGGTTGCGCAATGCGGACGGTACCGGCGTTGTCGCGGGGCTTACCCGCATTTGTAACGTTCACGGCTACGTGCTGTCCGAGGGTGAAAAGTTGCCGGTCAAGGGTGAGCTGACCTATCGCGGTTACTCGATTGAAGATCTGGTGCGCGGCAGTCACGGTCAGGGGCGCTTTGGTTTTGAAGAGGTCGTCTTTTTGCTCTTGTTCGGCTCCCTGCCGACCGCTGAGCAACTGAGCGATTTCTGCGACTTGTTATCTGCCAACCGCGAGTTGCCGGAGTACTTTGCCGAGGATATGATCTTAAAAGCACCGTCGCCGGATATTATGAATAAAATGGCGCGCTCGGTGCTTGCTATGTATTCCTATGACGATCATCCCGAACCGGAAAACGTGGAAAACGTACTACGCCAGTGCATTCAACTAATTGCTATGTTGCCTGCGGCACTGGGATATGCGTATCAGGTCAAACGCCGTCACTATAATAAGGAAAGTATGTATTTCCATCAGACCGTTCCGGGGCTTTCTACTTCCGAGACCATCTTACGCACCATTCGTGCGGATGCGCAGTACACGGAAGACGAAGCGCGGTTGTTGGATCTGTGCTTGATGTTGCATGCTGAGCACGGTGGCGGTAACAACTCGGCGTTTGCGGCACGCGTGCTGTCGTCGTCGGGCACCGATACCTATTCCGCGATCGCGGCGGCAATCGGCGCTTTGAAGGGCCCCCGCCACGGCGGTGCGAACTTGAAAGTAACGCAGATGTTGCACGATCTGAAAGCAAACATACGGGATATTACCGACGACGAGGAGATCGCTGCGTATCTCGGCAAAATGCTGCGCCGTGAAGCCGGTGACGGCTCGGGGCTTATTTACGGTATGGGTCACGCGGTATATACCCTGTCTGACCCGCGTGCCGTTCTGCTCAAGCAGGAGGCGGCGCGTATGGCGGAGAAAAACGGTTACGGTGACGAGTTCCGTTTGCTGGATGCCGTAGAACGTTTGGCGCCGGAGGCCATGCTTGAAGTGCGCGGTATCTCGCGCGCGGTCTGCGCCAACGTGGACATGTATTCCGGGTTGGTATACCGCTCGCTCGGTATTTCCGAGGATCTGTTCACCCCGCTGTTTGCGGTGGCGCGGATCAGCGGTTGGTGTGCGCATCGCATGGAAGAATATTTGACCGGCAACCGTATTATCCGACCGGCATACAAACCGTTCAGCAAAGATAAGCCGTATATTGAATTGAAAAACCGATAACAAAGGACGGCACATCGTGAGATAAGCGGTGTGCCGTGTTTCGAGCAGTTCGAAAGAGATTGATTTTTTACTTTAGGTGAAGCGTATGAAACTGAAACAAAACGGAATGACACAGCCGCAAATGCGACAAGTTTGCGTGCTGACGGTGGTGGCGGCGGGTCTGCTTGCTATCTTGCGAACGGCATTGACGCCGACGGCGTTTGATCAGCCGTTGCCGTACGGTATTGCGCTTGGGATGACCTGCGTGTTGCTTGCCGCGTTACTCGTACTGTGCGTTTTAAAAAGTACGCCGCCGATCACGGTGGGTGGACGCATGGCGCGCGTATCCGCGGTGGGAGCGGCGGTCGCCGGCGCAACGATGCTGATCGCTTCGTTGGTGACGGCACACAATTGGTTTACCTTAGGGATCATGCCGTACCCGAACAAGGTGTTGGCGGGCGGCATTGACAAACTGTTTATATGCCTGTTGATCCTTGCCGGGCTCATCGGCGGCGCCTTTTTCCTGTTTCTGGCGGTGAACTGGTGGTGCAAAGGGGTGTGCACGCGCCGCTTTATGCCGCTTATTGCGTTAGCGCCGGTGTTATGGAGTTGGGTGCGCCTGATTCGTTATATCACCTCACACGTCAGCTCGCTTGGTTTGTACCGCAACTTGTACGATCTGGGGACGATCGTGTTTGAAACGTTGTTTTTTATCGCGTTTGCGCGTTACGTCAGTCGTGTTGCCGAAAAGTCCTCCCGCTTTTTCTTCGGGCTTTCGCTTTGTACCGGGTTGTTGTGCACGATCAGTGCGGTGACGCAGATCGGCTTGTTTTTGGTACAGGACCTGGCGGCGTTTGAAACCTGCGCGTTGGTGATGGCACCGGATTTCGGCGTCGCATTGCTTGCGTTTGTGACAGCGTTCGGACAAGGATACGGAACCCCTTGCAAAGAGGAGGATCTTGAACAGCCGGAAGAGCCGACAGAGGAAGACGACGGCGACGGTGAAGGCGCCGAATATTTGATCAGCGATCAGTGGTTTGCGGTGTACGATCCGGAGACCGAACCGCACAACTCTTAGGCAAAATCCACGAAAAATCCGTTTAAAGGACCGAATCCTTACTGCAACGGTATAAAATTTGGCCGGATGGTTAAAATTTTATCAAAGTTCTTGAAAATTACGCTCAAAGAGTGTAATATGGTAAAAGATTAAATAAATTGGAGGAATTTAGTTATGGCAGTTAAAGTTGCAATCAATGGCTTTGGCCGCATCGGCCGCTTGGCGTTCCGTCAGATGTTCGGCGCCGAGGGCTACGAAATCGTTGCGATCAACGATCTTACCAAACCCAGCATGCTGGCTCATCTTCTGAAGTACGATACCGCTCAGGGTCGTTACGACGGTCACACCGTCGTGGCGGACGACGAAGCCGGTACCATCACCGTGGACGGCAAAGAGCTCAAGATCTATGCCGAGAAGAACGCTGCGAATCTGCCCTGGGGCGAGATCGGCGTGGACGTCGTGCTCGAGTGCACCGGCTTCTACTGCAGCAAAGATAAGAGCCAGGCACACATCGATGCCGGCGCGAAGAAGGTCGTTATCTCCGCTCCCGCAGGCAACGACCTGAAGACCATCGTGTTCAACACCAACCACGAGACCCTGACCGCTGACGATACCATCATCTCTGCGGCTTCCTGCACCACCAACTGCCTCGCTCCGATGGCGAAGGCGCTCAACAACTATGCTCCGATCCAGAGCGGTATCATGACCACCGTTCATGCGTATACCGGCGACCAGATGATTCTGGACGGCCCGCACCGCAAGGGTGATCTCCGCCGTGCTCGCGCCGGCGCGCAGAACATCGTTCCCAACTCCACCGGCGCTGCGAAAGCGATCGGTCTGGTTATTCCGGAACTCAACGGCAAACTGATCGGTTCCGCTCAGCGCGTTCCCACCTGCACCGGCTCCACCACCATTCTGGTTGCCGTTGTCAAGGGTAAGGACGTTACCAAAGAGGGCATCAACGCTGCGATGAAAGCCGCTGCTAACGAGTCCTATGGCTACAACGAGGATCAGATCGTATCCTCCGACGTCATCGGTATCCGTTACGGTTCTCTGTTCGATGCGACCCAGACCATGGTCACTAAGATCGACGACGACACCTATCAGGTACAGGTCGTGTCCTGGTACGACAACGAGAACTCCTACACCAGCCAGATGGTCCGTACCATCAAATACTTCGCAGAACTCGCCTAAGATTGTTCTGAACAGAGGGCGCGGAATTCCAAACGGGATTCCGCGCCCTTTTCATCTTGCGTGACACGCGAAACTGTGTTACAATGCATTTGTGAGTTTATATACGAGGTGTTGATTATGTTGAAGGATACCCTTCGCCAAGCGCTGAGGTTATACGGCAGTACGTGGCTTGCCGGCATTATGGGTGTGTTTTTATATTTGTCGGTGGGAGTCATTTTCTCGATGCTCGACACTACCGGATTTATTATGAATCTGGTGGCGCTGGTGTTGCAGACCGTGCTGTTTGCGCTAATTGTGTATACCAAAATGTGGGACTTGGGCGATAAAAACGCAAATTCGGCGAACTTCGGCCATAT